>JBAWVU010000082.1:0-9056 GCA_037147135.1 Chloroflexota bacterium | reverse complement strand
CGACGAGCGACGAGCGACGAGCGACGAGCGACGAGCGACGAGCGACGAGCGACGAAAGGTAGGGGGGTAAAGTTAACCATGAACAAGACTGCGAAGATAGAAGCGCTTTATGAGAAGTACGTTATGCATACCTATAAAAGGGTGCCGCTCTGCCTCGATAAGGCCAAAGGCGCTATCGCCTGGGACATAGAAGGTAACAGGTATCTCGATTTCTTTCCAGGATGGGCGGTCTCCGGCATAGGACATTGCCATCCCATAGTGGCGAAAGCGGTCGCAAGGCAGGCGTCGAGGCTGATGCACGTATCTAACAATTACTACTCCCGGCCTCAGGCGCTCGTAGCGAAAGCGATCATAGAGAACTCTTTTCCGGGGAAGGTCTTTTTCGGAAACTCCGGCGCGGAGGCCAACGAGGCCGCCGTGAAGCTAGCTAGAAAGTACGGCCACGACAAGGGAAGATACGAGGTTATTTCGATGAACAGGTCTTTCCATGGCAGGACGCTCGCCATGATAACGGCGACCGGCCAGGACAAGGTGAAGATCGGGTTCGAGCCTCTGCCGGAAGGGTTTGTGCACGTTCCGTACAACGATATAGACGCTGTAGCACGGGCCGTCAGCCCGAAGACGATCCCGAACCCGGCCGAGGACGCGACGATCCCCAGCATGTCGAACAGCAACCGCCGCCGGGCGGCCCGGAGCGCCCCGACGTCCGGTTCGTGTCCATCAACACGAACGAGATGGACGCGCACAAGCACGCCGCACTCCCGCTCGTGGGCGACGCGCGGGTCACCCTCGAGGAGCTGGGGGCGGCCCTCGCGGTGCGCTCGTATCGTGTCCCCGAGGTGCACGCCCACGCGGTCGAGGCGCTCCGCGACGAGTGGAACGCCGAGGTCGACCGCGTCCTCGACCTCCGCACGCCCACGCACCTCTCCCAGGCCGAGGTCATCGGCGTCGTCAACCGCGCCGTCGGGCCGGATGCCGTCATCGTCAACGCCGCGGGGAGCCTCCCGGGCGACCTCCACAAGCTCTGGCGGACCGAGCGGCCCGGCGGCTACCACATGGAGTACGGCTACTCGTGCATGGGCTACGAGGTCGCCGGCGGGCTCGGGGTGAGGATGGCGAGTCCGGATGCGGACGTGATCGTCCTCGTCGGCGACGGGAGCTGGCTCATGCTCTCGACGGAGCTCATGACGGCGATCCAGGAGGGCCAGAAGCTCGTCGTCGTCCTCGTCGACAACCACGGCTTCGCGTGCATCGACCGGCTCGCAGGGGCATGCGGCAGTCACAACGACTTCAACGACTTCCGGTTCCGCGATTCGGTGACCGGCCTGCTCACCGGCGCTGTCGTCCCGATCGACTTCGCCGCGAACGCCCGGTCGCTCGGCGCCGACGTCATCGTCGCCGACGACCGGCAGGGGCTCGTCGACGCGATGGGCGCGGCGCTCGCGTCGGGTCGGACCACCGTCGTCATCGCCGAGACGGACACGAGCGTGGACGTCCCCGGCTACGACAGCTGGTGGGACGTGCCGCGCGCACAGGTCTCGGCGTCCGCCTCGGTGGAGGACGCCCGCGCGGCCTGGGAGGAGCACGTGAAGCTCGAACGCTGGTACCTGTGAGGGAGGACGCCCCATGACCTCGCCGCTCCTCCGCCGCGCCGGGCCGCCCGGCCCCGACGGCACGATCGTCCGGACGGACCCCGCCGACGCCGGGTGGAGCTACGTCTCGTTCGCCGCGCACCGCCTCGCGCCCGGCGCGGCGGTCCGGCGCCCCGCGGACGGCGACGAGGTCCTCGTCCTCGTCCTCGAGGGCCGCGCGGGCGTGACCGTGGGCGACGCCCCGGCGGACGTCGCGGCCGGCGCAGCCGCCGTGCCGGGCGGATCGTGGACCGGTCTCGGGAGCCGGGCGAGCGTCTTCGACGGCCCGCCTCCCCCGCTCGTCCTCGCCGCGCCGGGCGCCGAGGTCTCCGTCACCGCGGAGACGGACGCGCTCATCGGCATCGCCTCCGCGCCCGGAGGCCCGGTGCGTGTCACGCGCCTCATCGATGCGGGCGCGATCCACGTCGAGGAGCGTGGCACCGGCGTCACGGCACGTCGCGTCCACCACCTCCTGCCCCCGGCGGCCGAGGCCGGTCGGCTCATCGCGTTCGAGGTCTTCACGCCCGGCGGGAACTGGTCGTCGTATCCGCCGCACAAGCACGACACGGAGGACCAGCCGCGCGAGTCGTACATCGAGGAGCTGTACTTCTACCGGTTCGCGAAGCCGCAGGGGTATGCGCTCCAGCGCGTGTACACGCCCGACCGGACGCTCGACGAGGTCATGGCCCCGCAGGACGCCGACGTCGTCCTGGTGCCGCGCGGGTACCACCCGGTGGGGGCGCCGGCCGGGTACGACTGCTACTACCTCAACGTCATGGCCGGCCACACGCGGCTGTGGCACTTCACGATCGACCCGGACCACGCGTGGCTCATGGACTGGACCCCGCCGAGCTGAGAGGGCAGGAGCCCGTCGAGCCGAGGCCGGCCCGTGGCGAAGCCCGGGTCGCCCTACGGCAGCCCCAGCCTGATCGCGGCAGCCGTGTACGCGACGATCACCACGGCCGGCGCGAGGGCGCCGACCACGAGCGTCGTCGCCTCCGCCTGCGGGCGCAGGCGGCGGACCCGGGAGAACGCCGCGAGGACGAGCCTCACCGCGACGAACCATGCGAGGAACCCGAGCAGGCCCGGGATGACGAGCGAGCCGAGGACGTCGAGCGGGTAGGCGGCGAGCAGGCGGATCCCCACGGCGAGGACGAGGGCCACGACGGCGGGGATCGTCGCCACCGCGCACCCGATCCCGGAGATGCCACCCTCCTCCGCGCCGAGCGGGACATGGCGTGCGACGATCGGGCCGGCCGCGAGCGGGCCCGCCATGACCTCGAGCGCGTCGGAGACGTCGGCGGCGACGACCGTCAGGTCCGCGTCCTCGACCACCGGCCACTCGCGCGACACGTCGTCGACGAGCCGCGCGTCATCAGCGTCGCCCCGCCAGACCCGCCGCTCCTGCGCGCGCCACCCCAGGCGCTCGACCGCTCGGGCTGCCTCGGGGGTGACGCGGGAGGCGGAGGCCCGGATGCGCGTGCCGCTGGGCAGGTCGTCCACCTCGATGCGGACACGCGGGCCGCGCTCGATCCGCACGTCCACCTCGCCACCCCGCCGGATGGCGCGGTCGAGCGCCCGGACGATGCTCGCGAGCTCGGGATCGTCGGTCGCCACCACGCCGCGATGATGCGCCGCCGGGCGGCGTCCGTCAGCCCTCGGGCGCAGGTGCCGTTCAGGTGGCCGACCCGGGACGCCGTGCCCTACTGCTGCGGCGTCGCCTCCGGCTTCGGGCACGGACCGTACGGCTGGAAGATCGCCGAGCCGCACTTGTCGGTGACGTAGGTCGGCGCCGGCCCGAAGAGCGGGTACGAGCCGATGAGCGCGACGACGAGGTACACGACGAGGAGGAGGACGGGGTTCACCCGCCGCCGGATGAGCCACCACGTCCCCACGACGAGGGCGAGCGGCAGGAGCCCGGGGAGCATCTTGTCGAGGATGTCGCGCTGGATGTTCAGGACCGTGTTGCCGACCGTGAGGTCCGGCGCGATCGCGAGCGTCACGTAGGTCGCCGCGAGCGCGCCGAGGACCAGGTTGCCGAGCACGTTCGCGCCCGCGATGACCCGGTCGAGGACGCCGCCGCGGAGCACGTCGATGATGAGGCTCCGGCCGCGCGCGTAGCCCTGCATCCAGAAGACGTAGCCGATGGCGACCATCGTCACCGTCTCGAGCACGAGGAAGACGATCGGCCCGAGCGGGTTCCCCGTGATGGACGCGAGATCGGGGGGCAGGCCGTTCACGACCGCGGGGACGCCGGCGATCGAGATGCCGAGCGCGAGGAAGAGCGGCGTGATCGTCCCCTGGCTGATCGAGTCCCCGATCCCGGCGAGCGGCCCCATCAGGCCGGTCTTCACGGAGTTGATCGCCTCGTCGTCGATGTCGGCGCCGTTCGCTCGCTGCTCCTCCATCGCGATGACCGCGCCGTTGATCGCGCTGCCGAACACCGGCTCCGTGTTGTAGAAGACGAGGTGGCGCCGCATCGCCGCCTTGATGTCCTCCGGCGCCGTGTAGAGCCGCCGGATGATCGGTGCCATCGAGTGCGCGAACCCGGTCCCCTGCAGTCGCTCGTAGTTGTAGTTCGCGTGGGAGAAGAACGTCCACAGGAGCCACGAGTGGTGGAGGTCGCGCCGCGTGACCCGCGGCCCGCCCGCGGTCGCGAGCACGGGGACGGGTGCCCCGGCCACGACCGCCCCGGGGACCGACGCCCCGGGGACGGGCGCCGCGGCAGGCCGCGCGGCCTCGGGGGCCTTCGCGCCCTGCGTGAAGACGACGTGCAGGGCGCCGAGGGACAGGCCGATGGCCGCGACGATGACGATCGGCAGCGTCCCGCCCGACGCCACGATGAGGAAGAAGCCGAGGAAGAAGTACGGGATGAACGGCCAGCGGAAGATGAACCGCATGTTCATCGCGATGCCGATGGCCGGGAGGACGCCGCCCGCGACCGCGAGCCCGTTGAGGACCCAGATCGGCAGGCTGTGGATGACGTCGACGATGAACGGGACGCCCTTGAGCGACGCGAGGAAGACCGGGGTGAACGTGATCGCGAAGAGGAAGATCTGCGGGAGGATGAGGTTGGCGACGGTCAGGCCCGTGAGCCAGCCCCGCTCGGCGTAGCGGTCCGCGAGGTGGGCGAACGCGGAGTCCACGGTCATCCTCGTGTAGAAGACGATCGTGCCGAGGAGGCCGAGCGGCACCGCGATGGCGAGCGCCTCGGCGTAGTTGAGGCCGCCGGCGAGGGCGATGGTCGTCCCCAGCCAGCCGGCGAGCCCCGGGTCGCTCGGGATCGTCCCGCCGGCCCCGATGAACCCCAGGTAGAAGAGGTTGATCGCGCCGCCGATGAGCGCGCCCTGGGCAGGGTCGCCGAGGATGATCCCGACGAAGAGGCCGGCGACGAGCGGCCGGTAGAGCGTGAGGAAGCTCGTCCCGAACCACCACGGGGCGTAGCTCAGGTAGTAGCCGAGCCCGATGAGCGCGGCCTGGAGCGGCGAGACGGAGATCTCCGCCCCCGGCGCCGCGGCGGCGAGGACGTGGCCGGGCAGCAGGGTGACGGCCAGCGCCGCGGCCATCGTGGCGGCGGTCGCGAGCAGCGCGGCGCGGAACCCGAAGCGCATCCGTTCTCTCCTACCCTTCCGTCCGGCGCCGCGGTCAGCCGCGGCGATCGACCGATTCGAATGCTATCGGCCGGTCGTCCACGATGATGCGGATCTCCACGGCCGTCCCCATCGCCGCGATCTCGCGGAACGCGGCCCGCTCCTCGTCGCTCGCCGAGATCGTCCGGTACAGCGAGCGCCGCCCCGGCCCGGCGCCCATGCCGCCGACGTTGAGGACGTCGAACGCCACCCCGGCGTGGCGGAGCGCGAGCGCCGTGAGCGGCGTCTTCACGAGGATGAAGACCGCCTCCTGGCCGGTCGCGAGCTCTGCCACGCGTGGGGCGCCGGTCGCGATGCCGTGCACCTCGACGGGGACCCCGGCCGGTGCCGCGAGCGTGAGCACCTCGACGAGGAAGTCGTCGCGCGCGACACCGTCGTCGACGATGACGATGCGGTCGGCGCCGATCGCGCGGAGCCACACGGCGACGACCTGCCCGTGGATGAGGCGGTCGTCGACGCGCACGAGTCGCAGGGTCATCGGGGGGTCCTCGCCCGGGAGAGTCGACCGGTGACATCGACGATCCCGTCCCGCCCGGCGGTCACGAGCCGGTCGATGGCTCCGTCCCCGAGGGAGTCGATCGACGTCGCGGCCTCGACGAGCATCCCCAGTGTCGCCCCCGCGACGACGACCGTGCCGGGACGCTCGTGAGCGAGCTGCGCCGCGACGTTGCTCGGCGTGCCGCCGTGGATGTCGGCGAGGACGAGGACAGGCCGGCCGTCCAGCTCGATCGCGCGGCGCACCTCCGCGGCGAAGGTCTCCGGCGTGTCCGCCGGTGCGATCCCGACGGCCGTGACGTCACGCAGCTCCCCACAGATGAGCTCAGCGCTCCGGACGAGCGCGGCGGCGAGGCCGGAGTGGCCGGCGACGACGATGCGGAAATCGCGCACAGAAGCTCCGATGGCGACCGCGCAGGCACGCGCGGGGCCCGGGCGTCGCCGGACCTGTCGCCCGATTCTACGGGACAGGCGGGGACGCGGTCGAACGGGCAGGGGGCGGCCTCGCGGACGCGCGGCCGTCGGCACCCGTGGGAGTGACCGGGGCGTCGGCGCTACACTCGCCGCGGGCCCGTAGCTCAGCGGCAGAGCAGGCGCCTTTTAAGCGCTCGGTCCCGGGTTCGAATCCCGGCGGGCTCACAAGGTCATCGCGCGCGACGCCCCCTCCCGGTCGCGGGGGGCACCGCGGAGCTCTCCGGCCCGTCAGCCGCCCGGGGACGGCGCATCCGACCCGGGGACCGCGCGGTCCAGCTCCTCGACAGCTGCCTCGTAGCACGCGGGGCACAGGCCGTGGCTGAACTTCACCTCCGAGTGCTCCGTCATGTAGCGTTCCACGGACGCCCAGTAGCCGCTGTCGTCGCGGATCCGCTTGCAGCTCGCGCAGATCGGCAGCAGGCCCTTGAGCGTCCGCAGCTCGAGCTCGGCCAGTCTCAACGTGGCCGCGCGGCCCTCGACGGCGTCATGGACGTCCACACAGCTCCCGATATACCCGGCGAAGTCGCCCGATCCGTTCACGAACGGCACGCCGCGATCGAGGATCCAGCGCCACGCACCGTCGGCGCGCCGAAGGCGGTACTCCATCTCGAAGATCTCGCGCCGGTCGAAGGCGGCCGTGTAGATCCCGACGCACCGGTCGAAGTCATCGGGGTGGACGCCCTCCGCCCATCCGTAGCCGAGCTCCTGGTCCATGGTGCGACCGGTGAACTCGAGCCAGCGCTCATTGAAGTAGTCGCAGGCCTTCGTGAGGTCGGATCGCCACGTGAGGATCGGCGCCTGCTCCGTGAGCTGGCGGTACTCGTCGAACGACAGGACTCGATCCGGCATCCGACCCTCCTCGTCTCCCTGGCCGCGCGAGGATGGCCTCGCATCGCCATCTTCGTCCCGCGGGCCGGGGTCGCGTCACCGCCCGGAAGTCCTGCTCCCGTCCTCCGCGCCGCACCGCGCGATCTCCTCGTCGGCGAGGGCCGACAGGCGCTCCACCGCGACCGCCAGCTCCGCGACGAACCGGCCCTCCGGGCGCCGCTCGCGGAAGACGCGCAGGCACTCGCGGTGGTAGCGGACGATCTGGTCCGGGGTGCCATTGAAGCGGTCCCACGTCGACGGGTCCGCGGTCGCGTCGGTCGCCATGCTCCGCACGTTGTGGAGCTTGTCCGCCAGTGCGACCCGCAGGACGGCTGGATCCGTCTCGCGCTCCAGGTGCTCCAGGTACCCGCGCTTGCGGGCTTCCCACGGCGCCTTCGTCGAACGGTCCTCGACGAGCGAGTCGCTGCACGCCCGGACGATCCCGGCGACACGGCTCCCGAACCGGTGGTCGATGTCCTCCAGGCGGGGGAGCCCGCCCTGGTCCTCCGGGGCGTCGTGCAGGAGCGCCGCGACCACCTGGTCCTCGTCGCCCCCATCCTCCATGACGATCGAGGCGACGGCGAGCAGGTGCGATGCGTACGGGACCGCCGCCTTCTTGCGTACCTGCGCCGCGTGGACGGCGAGCGCGTACGCGAACGCCTCCTCGGTCCTTCGCCCGAAGTGGGGGACCGCAGGGGACTCGCGCTCGGCAGGCGCGCTCACGGGGCGGACGATGTCCGGGGCGACGCTCCGGCGGAGGCGTCGGGCGATGGGGAGGACCCGGCCGGCGGGAGCCCGAAGGCGGTCCGAAGTCGTCCGACGGCGGCCCCGAACGCGTCGCCGCCGGCGCCGAGGATCGGCGCGAGGGCCGCGTCCTGGGCCTCGCGGGTGAGTGCCCTCGATGCTGAGCGGTATGCTCCCTCGCGGTCCCGCGACAGTGCGGCGACCGCGTCGATCGCCGCCTGCACCGGGCCCGCCGCCGACAGCGCCGCGAGCCCGTCGGCGAATGACCGCTCGGCGTCTGCGAGGCCGCGAAAGATCGGGGCTCGGGTCGCCGGCTCCGATGCCGAGGCGAGCGCGAGGATGAGCGGGCTCGTCGCCGTGTCGGCTGCCTCCGCGAGCTCCGTGTACCTCGTCGCGAGCTCGCCGGTCGACGGCCCGAGGCAGGCGACCGTCGTGAGCGCGACCGCCGCGAGCGCCGCGACCGCGACCGCCGCGAGCGTTGCGACCGGAGTGCGCGACCCTCCGGCCGCGCGAGCATGGACGCCGCGTGCGTCCGCCACGGTCAGAAGGGCTCGGCGGTGGCCCAGACGAGCGTGCGGTCGGTCGACCGCGGCCCGCTGCCGAGCTTCTTCCCGTTGGAGACGAACGTGAGGATCGCCGTCCCGTTCACGCCCAGGTCGTAGAGCGCCACGACGTCCATCCTGCCGTCGCCGTCCACGTCGGCGCTCGAGTACTTCGCGGCGAGCGGGTGGTATCCGGTGGTGACGCTGCGCAGCGTGGACCGCTCGAACGTCGCCCCGTCGGACATGAGGCCTGTCATCGTGACGCCGGTCGGTCCGTTCGGGGCGATGACGACGACGTCATCTCTGCCGTCGCGGTCGATGTCGCCGGCCAGCACCGCGGCGGTCGGCTCGACATCGGGGAGATGGCTCCACGTGGTCGGCTCGCCGAGCACGCCACTGTGTCCGCCGCTTCCGAGGAGAGCGACGACGGCGGTCCCCGTCGCCATCGGATCCGCTCCGGGTGCGACCGCCGCGGGAAGTGCGACGAGCAGGTCGGGGCGTCCGTCCCCGTCGACGTCGCCGACCCGCGCGGTGGCGCCGGTGACGGCGAGCCGGCCACTCCACGAGCGGATGACCGGCCCGGTGCCCGATCCCGTCGACGGGAGGACGAAGACACTCGTGGAGCCGAGCGGCGCCGAGCCGCCGAGCGGGAC
>JBAWVU010000081.1:0-9066 GCA_037147135.1 Chloroflexota bacterium | reverse complement strand
GCGCGCGAGGTTCGCGAGCGCGGCGAGCGGCTCCCCGAAGTGCTCGAGGGTGAAGCTCGACAGCACGAGGTCGAACGTCTCCGACTCGAACGCCGACCCGTCCACGCAGAGGTCCGCGACGACGAACTCGTCGAGGTGGGAGATGGCGCCGGGAGCCGGCGCGTGGATGTCCACGCCGACCAGGTGCCCGATCCGGTCGCGGAACGGGTGGAGGGCGGACATGCGCCCGCATCCGGCGTCGAGGACGGTCACGAGCCGCCCTTCGGCGGCCGCGCGGTGAGCGGCGTCGTCGAGCGCGCGGTCGAGGACCCCGGCGACGACCTCCGCCGTCGACGGGCTGACCCCGAGCGCCGGGAGGAGCGCGAACCGCGCTCGCTCGCTCATCGCTCGCTCATCCTGCGGACGCGACAGCGGCCTCGGAGACCCCCACCGCCTCCAGCCACCGCTCCGCGTCGATGGCGGCGCGGCAACCCTCGCCTGCCGCCGTCACCGCCTGGCGGTAGCGGTGGTCGTCGACGTCGCCCGCCACGAAGACGCCGTCGATCACGGTGGTCGAGTGGTCGCCACAGACGACGTAGCCCTTCTCGTCGATGTCGAGCCAGCCACGGAAGACGTCGGTGTTGGGCTTGTGCCCGATCGCGAGGAAGAGGCCGTCGATCGGCATCATCCGCTCGGCGCCGGTCACGCTGTCGCGGAGGCGCAGTCCCTCGACCCTGTCGTCCCCGAGGACCTCCGCGACCTGCGTCTCGAAATGGACCTCGATCCTGGGGTGCGCGAGCGCGCGGTCGCGCATGATCCGGCTTCCGCGGAACTCGTCGCGGCGGACGAGCATGTGCACCTTGCGCGCGAAGCGGGTGAGGTAGAGGGTCTCCTCCAGCGCCGTGTCGCCGCCGCCGACGACCGCGATCTCCCGGTCGCGGAAGAAGAACCCGTCGCACGTCGCGCAGGCCGAGACCCCGCGGCCGCGCAGGCGCTCCTCGCTCTCGAGTCCGAGCCAGAGGGCCGACGCACCGGTGGCCACGATGATCGCCTCGGCGCGGTACTCGACCCCCGCGGCCCACAGGCGGAATGGCCTCGACGAGAGGTCCACGCGATCGACGTCGACGTCGACGACCCGCGTCCCGAACCGCTCGGCCTGCCGTCGGAAGAGGGCCATGAGGTCGGGGCCCGTGATGCCGTCCGGGAAGCCGGGGTAGTTCTCGACCTCGCTCGTGAGCATGAGCTGGCCGCCGGCCGCGTAGCCTCCCAGCACGACCGGCTCGAGGTTCGCGCGGGCTGCGTAGATCGCGGCGGTGAGGCCGGCCGGCCCCGACCCGACGATGACGACCCGCGCGTCCACCGGGCCGCCCGTCGCGTCGGCGAGCGGCCTCGCGCCGGCCGCGTCGGCGAGCGGCCTCGCGCCGGCCGCGTCGGCACCGAAGTCGATGGCGAACCCGCCGAACGGGCCGCTGGTCTGGTCGGTCATCGCCTGCGCTTCACCTCGTGACCGGTGCTGGATCGCCGCGTCGGCCCCCTCATGCTAGTGGTCCGCCCCCGAAGCCGCCGGTTTCCTGCGACCGGCGCAGATCCCCGGCTTCGCCTTGCGCCCCACGCAGGACCTGTCGGTCGAGCCGCGGATCCTGTCCGTGGCGGGCCGCCATCAGAGCCCGCGAGCTGCCGGGATGACGCTCGCCCCGATGAGCTCGATCCAGGCGTCGACGTCCTGCGCCGGGATGCCGAGGATCGCGTGCTGCGCACCCGCGTCGGCGAGCGCCCCGAGGTGGTCGATGAACGCCGCCGGCGTGAGCGTCCCGTCGGCTCCATCGCGCGTCACCCGGCCCGCCTGGAGCGTGGTCCGCTCGATCTCGTCGTACGGGCGGCCCTCCTCGTCGCACCGCTCCCGCAGGACCGCGAACTTGTGGGCGAGCTGCTCCGGCCCGCCGAAGATGTTGCACGCGTCCGCGTACCGCGCCACGAGGCGGAGCGTCTTCTGCTCGCCGCCGCCGCCGATGAGGATCTGCGGGTGCGGCCGGCTCAGCGACTGCGGGGAGTTGAGGAGGCGCGTCGCCCGGTAGTGGCTCCCCTCGAACGGAGCCTCTGTCCCGCGGTCGCCGGCCCACATCTCGTGGGCGAACCGAAGCGTCTCCTCGAGCATCTCGAAGCGCTGGCCGAGCGGAGGGAACGGGAACCCGAGCCCGATCGACTCCTCCTCGTTCCATGCCGCGCCGATGCCGAGGATGCCGCGGCCCCCGGAGAGGATGTCGAGGGTCGTCGCGGCCTTCACCCAGAGCCCGGGAAGGCGGTAGTGGACGCCGCCGACCATGAGCCCGAGGTGGGCGTGCGACGAGTGGGCGGCGATGAACCCGAGCGCCGTCCATCCCTCGAGCATCGGGTCCTCGGCCGGGCCGATCCCGCGGATCTGGAAGAAATGGTCCATGACCCAGATGGAGTCGAACCCGGCGTCGTCGGCGGCGCGGACGTGGCGACCGAGGGTCGGGCCGATCGCGGCTGCACCTCCGGGCCAGTCGAACCTGCTGATCTGGAAGCCGATCTTCACGAGGGACCTCGGATGGCGGTTGCAGGATGGTTCCGGGCCACGATGGTAGCGCCGACGGGCCCACCGGGTCGGCGGGCTGCCGGGTCTACCGGAAGAGATCGAACGAGCCGGGCATGATCGCCTCGCCGATCGAGCCCTCGCCGCGGAGCGGAAGTGCGCCGCGGACGATCGCGACGGGCCGGCCGGCGATCTTGCCCAGTGCGAGCTCGGCGGCCGAGGCGATCTCGTCCGCGGTCGCGCGGATGGTCGAGCGCATGACCCGCCCGTCGGCGTCCTCCACGCCCCGGAGGTCCTCCACTGGGTGGAGTCCGCTCACGCCGATCGCGACGTCGACGATCCCCCACCGCCAGGGCCGGCCGAAGCTGTCCGAGACGATGACCGCGACGTCGACGCCGTGCTGGTCTCGGACCGCCGCCCGGATCGTGGCCGCCGATGCGTCCGGGTCGCGCGGGAGGAGCGTGACGACCGCGCCGCTCTGCGGGCCGACGTTCGAGGCGTCGACGCCGCTGTTGGCGAGGATGAACCCGTGGCGTGTCTCGGTGATGATGACGCCGCGATCCATCCGCACGATCCGCACGGCCTCGCGGAGCACGACGTCCACCTGGCGAGGCTCGCGGTCCCAGCGCGCCGCGAACGCCGCCGCCTCCGGTCGCGGCTCGACGGCGGCGAGGTCGACGACCGCCCCCTCGGCCTTCGAGACGATCTTCTGCGTGACGACGAGCACGTCGTCCGGACGAAGCGGGAGGATCCCGGCCGTGCGCTCGAGCGCCTCGCAGACGAGCATGCCCACGTCGTCGCCGGCGACGACCTCGGGGATCCCCTCGAGCGCGACGATCTCGACACGGCCCCCGGCGTGCATGTCGAGAGCAGGCGTGCGCCCGGCGACGGACGGCATCCCGGCGGTGGAGGGCGTGTCGGGGCCATCCGTCGACACGCGTCAGGCTCCTCGCGTGCCGGCCGTGGCCGCGATGAGGTCTTCCGGCGTGTCGATGTCGAACGAGAGGGGCCCCGACGCCTCGACGGTGAGCGCGCCAGCGGCGGCCGCCGCGGCGAGGTGGCGGCCGCGGCTTCCCGGCCCGTAGGCGAAGGCGATCACCGTTGGCGGCGCGAGAAGCAGGAGGTTCGTCCCGTCGCCCCGCTGGTCGGGGACGAGCAGGACGAGCCCTCGTCCCGCGGTGCGCGCATCGACCGCGGCCGTGGCGGCCCGGTCGAGGATCGCGACGACCGGCGCGGGCCCGATCCCGGCCAGGTCGATCGGGACGACGAGGACGGCGGTCGCGCCGGCGCCGGGGGCGCGCTCCCGCGCCACAGCGAGGTCCTCGACGAGGTCGCGGCCGGGGACGGGGAGCGGGACCACGCCGGCACCGACGGCGACGGCCAGCGCGGCGGGGTCTCCGCTCGCGACGACGATGCCGCGGATCCTGCCGGCGTCCCGGACGGCCACGAGCGCGGCGAGCGTCGCATCGAGGAAGCGGCGGGCGAGGACGGCCCGCTCCTCGGCGTCGAGCGCGTCGCCGAGCCGGCTCTTCGCCCGCTCGAGATGCCGGACGGGGACGAGCGCGAAGATCCGGGCGAGGTCGGCGCCGCCGGGAGTCGCGGCCGCTGGAACGCTGTGCACTCACGGATGGTACCGGTCCCGGACCCAGGCGCCCACGGGCCATCGCCGCCCGTACACTGCGACCCGTGCGCGTCGTCAATGCGGCCTCCGGCTTCGTCGGCTCGACGATCGAGCTCTACCGCGTCCAGCTCCACCTGCTGCTGTCGTGGCGGGAGGGTCGTCGCGCGCTCCTCGGGCGCCTGTTCGTCTCGCTCATCGTGGGGATCCTCTCGTTCGCGGTCGCCTCCTGGCTCATCGATGACTTCCACATCACGACCATCGGCGCGGCGGCCTTCGCGGTCGTCACGATCGGCGTGCTCAACGCGATCCTCCGACCGGTCGCCATCGCCCTGTTCTCTCCGTTCACGCCGATCGCGATGGGGATCGCGGCGGTCGTCATGCAGGTCGTCGTCATCCTCGCGACCGTCGAGCTCGTGCCCGGGTTCGACATCCATGGCTTCTGGCCCGCGTTCTGGGTCTCGTGGATCTACGCGCTCGCGAACACCGCGATCTCCAGCGTCGTGTTCGTCGGCGACGACGACTCGTACTACGCACGCCTCGTCCGGGAGATGGCCCGGCGATCGAAGCACGCGATCGCGACCTCCGAGCCTGGCGTGGTCATCGTCCAGATCGACGGGCTGTCGTACCCGGTCCTCCGGAGCGCGGTGAGATCGGGGCGGGCGCCGTTCCTCGCGAAGATGGCGCGCGAGCATGGGTACAGGATCGCGGAGTGGACCGCGCGGCTCCCGTCGCAGACTTCGGCGAGCCAGGCCGGGATCCTGCACGGCCGCAACGACTTCATCCCCGCGTTCCGGTGGTATGAGAAGGACCGCGGGAAGGTCATGGTCTCGAACCACCCCGCGGACGCCGCCGAGATCGAGCGCCGGGCATCCGACGGGCAGGGGCTGCTCGCGAACGGCGGCGTGAGCATCAACAACCTCGTGTCCGGCGACGCCGGGCAGGCATACCTCACGATGAGCCGCATCCTCGACATGCAGTCGAACCTGAGCCAGGGCTCCAGCTTCTACGCGTACTTCGTCAGCCCGTTCGCGTTCACGCGCTCGGTCGTCCTCACGATCGGCGAGGCGATGAAGGAGCGGTGGCAGGCGCACCGCCAGCGGGTGCTCGATGTGGAGCCGCGCCAGCATCGGGGGTGGTCGTACGTCTTCATGCGCGCGGCGTCGAACGTCATGATGCGCGACCTGAACATGTCGCTCCTGACCGAGTCGATGTTCCAGGGAGTCCCGGTCATGTATGCCGACTTCGTCGACTACGACGAGATCGCGCACCACGCCGGGCCCGAGCGTTTCGAGTCGCTCCGGTCGCTCGAGGGGATCGACCAGTCGCTCCGCCGGCTCTGGCACCTGTCGCTCGAGGCCCCGCGCCCGTACCGGTTCGTCATCCTCTCCGACCACGGGCAGAGCCTCGGCGCGACGTTCCTCCAGCGCTACGGCTTCACGCTCCAGGATCTCATCGCCGCGCTCATGGGCGGCTCGGTCGACGTGGGGGCGACGAGCGGCTCGGAGGAGTTCACGGCGGCGAACGCGATCATGTCGGCGTCGGTGAACCTCCCGGGCCGGCGGGGCCGGGTCGCGAGGCGGGCGCTGCGGAGTCGGATGTCCGACGGGGGTGCGACCGCGCGCCCAGGCTGGCCGGCACGCCCGTCGACCAAGCGGCCGGACCTCGTCGTCTGCGCGAGCGGCAACCTCGCGCTCGTCTACTTCCCGGACCTCCCGGGCCGGCTCTCGCTCGAGCGGATCGAGGCCGAATGGCCGGGCCTGCTCCTCGGCCTCACGTCGCACCCGGGCGTGGGGTTCGCCATGGTCCGCTCCGAGGCGAGCGGGCCGATCGCGATCGGCCACGAAGGCGCGATTGCGCTCCGGACGGGCGCCGTCGACCGGCGCGACCCCCTCGCCCGCTTCGGGCGCTACGCCGTCGACGACCTCCTCCGGCTCGACGCGATGGATCACTGCCCGGACATCGTCGTGAACAGCCTCCTCGACCCCGACACCGAGGAGGTGGCCGCGTTCGAGGAGCTCATCGGGTGTCACGGCGGGATGGGCGGGATGCAGACGCGAGCGTTCATCGTCTACCCGGGCGACTGGCCCGGACCGCCGGCCCCGATCGTCGGCGCCGAGAACGTCTACGTGCAGATCCGCACGTGGCTCGACGCACTCGGGGTGGGCCCGGGTTCGCGCCCGGCCGCGGCCGGGGCACCACTCGACGGCCCGTCCGCCCCCGTGCCGCCGGCAGCCTAGGCGAGGGCGGCGAGCACCTCGGTCGCGAGGTGGGCGCGCGCCGCGTCGTCGGTCATCACCGTGTCGGTGACGACCGGCCGCATCCCGAGCGCCTCGACGTCGGGCGCGAGCGCGGCATCGATCGAATCGAGCACGAAGGCGTCGGCGATGCCGGCGTGGATCCGCGCGACCCCGAGGGCGCTCACCTCGTGGCCGAGCGTCGCGAGCATGCGGTCGGCGGGGCCCTTGAGCGCGCGGCCACCGACGATGGGGGAGACGGCCGCGACGCGCACGCCCGACGCGCGCGCCGCATCGATCGCGTCGCGGATCCCCCCGACGGCGAGGATCGGCGCCACCGACACGATCGGGTTCGACGGGCAGACGATGATCGCCTCCGCCGCGCCGAGTGCCTCCCGCACCTCCGCGGTCGCCTGGGCGTTCTCCGCCCCGTCGAAGCTCACCGCCCGGACCTCGGGCTCCTGGCGCAGCCGGACGAAGTAGTCCTGGAAGTCGAGCCACCCGTCGTCGGCCAGGACGCGCGTCCGGACGGGCGTGTCCGCCATCGGGAGGATCCGCGTCGCGAGCCCGAGCGATGCCTGCAGGCCGAGCGCCGCCTCCGTGAGCCGGGCGCCGCAGTGGATGCGAGCCGTCCGGACGATGTGCGCCGCGAAGTCGCGATCGCCGAGCCGGAACCATCCCTCCTCGCCGTATGTCGCGAGTTGCTCCATCACCGCCCACGTGTCGCCGGCGATCCCCCAGCCGAGCTCGCGGTTCGCGATCCCGGCGAGCGTGTACATGACGGTGTCGTGGTCGGGACAGACGAGGAGGCCGTGGCGCTCCGTGTCGTCCGCCGTGTTCACGACGACGGTGAGGTCGCCGGGGGCGAGGACCTGCTGGAGGCCGTGGGCGAGGCGGGCGCCGCCGACGCCGCCGGCGAGCGCGACGACCTTCACGATGCGGCCGGCCCCGCCTCGCCGTCCGCCACCGCGCGGAGGACGAACACGTCCGTCCACGTGGTGTTCGAGGCGATACGGCCCATCGCGACGACGAAGGCACGGATGGCGTCGTCTCGCTCCGCCCCATCGAGGAGCGACGCCACGTACGTCGAGCGCGTGCCCTTGATGTCGAGCGTGCACGTCGGGTGAGCCCGGAGGTTCGCCGGCCAGCCTCTGCCCTCGCCGCCGGCCGCGATGACGATCCCCCCGTCCGGTCGGCGAAGGATGCCGACCGGCGCCTCGCGGCGCTTCCCGCTCTTCGCGCCGGTGGTCCCGAGGATCGCGATCCGGCCGGACCGGGCCATGAGCTTCCCGCCGATCGCGTTGAACGTGCGCGTGATGCTGCTCACCGGTGGAGCCTCGGCAGGACGTCGCGACCGAAGACCTCGATCCATCGGAGCTGGTTCCTGCCGACGTTGTGCAGGTAGACCTCGTCGAACCCCATGTCCAGGTAGCGCTGGATGTGCGCCCGGTGTACGTCGGGATCCTCGGAGATGACCAGCCGGCCCTCGAAGTCCTCCGCCCGGACGAGCTTCGCCATCGCGGCGAAGTCGTACGGTGACCGGATGTCCTGCTTGGGGAACTTCATCCCGCCGTTGGGCCATTCGACCATCGCGTCGCGGAGCGCCTCGTCTTGTGTCGGGGCCCACGCGAGATGGAGCTGGAGGATCCGCGGCATCGCCGCCGGGTCCTTGCCGGCCGCCCGTGCCCCCTCATCGAACTTCGCGAAGACCCCGTCGATCTTCTCCTCGGGCGCGCCGACCGTGATGATCCCGTCGCAGAGCTCGCCGGCCTTGCGCGCCGTGTACGGCCCGGCGGTGGCGACGTAGATCGGCGGCGGAGTCGCGGGCAGCGTCCAGAGGCGGGCCGTCTCGAGCCTGAACCAGCGGCCGTCGTGCTTGACGTCCTTGCCGGTGAAGAGCTTGCGGATGATCTCGATCGACTCGAGCATCCGCGCGATCCGTTCGGGGGTCTCCGGCCAGTACCCACCGACGATGTGCTCGTTGTGCCCCTCGCCGGACCCGAGCCCGAGCCAGTGGCGGCCCGGGTACGTCGTCTCCAGCGTCGCCGATGCCTGGGCGACCGTGGCGGGGTGCATCCGGTAGCCCGCGCAAGTCACGCCCGGCCCGAAGGTGCCCATGGTCCGCTCGCCGATCGCTGCCATGACCGTCCAGACGAACGGCGCCTGGCCCTGCTGGGGGACCCAGGGCTGGAAATGGTCCGCCGCCATCACGCCGGAAAACCCCGCCGCCTCGGCGGCGACGCAGTAGTCCACCACTTCGCGCGGCCCGAACTGCTCGAGCGCCGCCGCATAGCCGATCTTCGCCTGGGCCATCTCGTCGTCGTCCTTCCGGGATCTTGCCGTGTCCGGGGGGTCGGCGCCTCAGAGCGCCTCTCGGATGGCCGTCGGCCGGAGCCGGAAGCTCACCCGTCGCTGGGGCCTGAAGTAGTTCTCGACGAGGTCCTCCGCGTGGGCCGGGTCGTCGGCATGGTAGCGACGGGCCATGGCCGCGATCGCCGCCTGGGCCCGGTCCGGGTCGTCATCGACCTCCACGGCCCCGCGGAGCTGAAGGTATCGGTAGCCGTCCGCCACCGTCACCTCGACGCGCGGGTCGCGCCGGAGGTTGGCCGGCCAGCGCCGTCCTTCGGCGCTGTTCACGACGATCGCGTCATCCTCCAGCGTGTACCAGACGATCGCCT
>JBAWVU010000080.1:0-9092 GCA_037147135.1 Chloroflexota bacterium | reverse complement strand
GCGAGGACCCCCTGTCGCCCGACGACCTTGGCCTCGGCGGATTCCCGGATCGCACATGTATTGATGACGATGAGGTCGGCGTCCTCCATCGCGGATGCCTCGGCGCAGCCTGCCGCGAGGAGGCGCCCGGCCATCTCCTCCGAGTCGCTCCGGTTCATCTGGCACCCGAGCGTCCAGACGTAGAACCGCGGGAGCACCCGGTATTCCGGCCGGAACTCGCCGACGCGCTGGTCCCCGGGAGCGATCGTGCGGCGCGCTGCCCGCCGCGGAGGGGGCGCGGCCGGGAAGACCGGCAGGGCGCGCGCTCCAGACCCGCGCTCGGTCACGCCTCGATGATCTCCCGCAGGCGCTCGAGCGCGAGCGCACGCCCGGTCGCCGGGTCGATGTCGACGATGAGGGCGTTGAGGACGACGGGCCCGCTGCCGACCTCGAAGCGCGTCGGGAGCGCGTTGATGAACCGGGGCAGCACCGTCCGCGGCTCGAAGCCGATGATGCTGTGGAGCGGCCCGGTCATCCCGAGGTCCGACTGGTAGGCGGTCCCCTTCGGGAGGATCCGCTCGTCGGCGGTCGGGACGTGCGTGTGTGTCCCGACGACCGCGCTCACTCGCCCGTCGAGGTAGAAGCCCAGGGCGTTCTTCTCGCTCGTGAGCTCGCAGTGGAAGTCGACGATCCGCACCGGCGGCAGTGCCTCCGAGGCCTCGTCGAGGAGCCGGTCGGCCTCGGTGAACGGGTTCTCGATCGCCGTCATCGCGGCGCGGCCCTGGAGGTTGATGACAGCGATGTCCGTCCCGTCGAGGGCCTGGTGGACGGCCCAGCCGCGGCCGGGGACGTCGTGGGTCCCGTAGTTGAGCGGGCGGAGCACCCGGTCGGCCCGCTCGAGGTACGGGTAGATCTCGCGCTTGTCCCAGATGTGGTTCCCGGACGTGATGACGTCCACCCCGGCGGCGAGGAGCGCCTCGGCGGTCGATTCGGTCAGGCCCATCCCGCCGGCGACGTTCTCGCCGTTGGCGACGACGAAGTCCACCTCTCGTTCCGCGCGCAGGTCCCCGAGCCGGTGCTCGATGGCGAGCCGACCGGGCTTCCCGATGAGATCCCCGATGAGGAGGACGCGACAGCGCCCCCCGCCGCTCATCGCCGCGCTACTTCGCGTACTCGACGGACCGCGTCTCGCGGATGACCGTCACCCTGATCTGGCCGGGGTACGTGAGGCTCTCCTCGATCTTCTTCACGATGTCCCGCGCGAGGCGCCCCGCGGAGAGGTCGTCGATCTCGTCCGGCCGGACGAGGATGCGGACCTCGCGGCCCGCCTGGACGGCGAACGACCGGTCGACACCGGCGAAGCTGCCGGCGATCGCCTGGAGGTCCTCGAGCCGCTTCACGTATGTCTCGGTGGACTCGCCCCGTGCTCCCGGCCGCGACGCGCTGATCGCGTCCGCGACCTGGACGATCGGCGCCTCGACGCACGCGTACTCGACCTCCTGGTGGTGCGCTGCGATCGCGTTCACGACCTTGAACGGGAGGCTGTTCCGCTGCGCGATCGCCGCGCCGATGGCTGCGTGCGGACCCTCGACCTCGTGGTCGACGGCCTTGCCCATGTCGTGAAGCAGCCCGCCCATCTTCGCGACGGCCACGTCGGCGCCAAGCTCCGCGGCGATGACCGCGGCGAGACGGCTGGTCTCGAGGACGTGGAGGAGGACGTTCTGGCCGTAGCTCGTCCGGAACTTGAGCCGGCCGAGCAGCTTGATGATCTCCGGGGGGAGCCCGGGGACGCCGGCGTCGTACGCGGCGGTCTCGCCGGCCTGCCTGATGACGAGGTCGACCTCCGCCCGTGCCTTCGCGACGACCTCCTCGATCCGGCCGGGGTGGATCCGCCCGTCCTGGATGAGCTTCGTGAGCGCGATCCGTGCCACCTCGCGACGGACCGGGTCGAAGCCGCTGAGGACGACCGTCTCCGGGGTGTCGTCGATGATGAGGTCGATCCCCGTCGCCTGCTCGAGCGCGCGGATGTTGCGACCCTCGCGGCCGATGATCCGGCCCTTCATCTCGTCCGACGGCAGGTGGACGGTGGTGACCGTGTGCTCGGCCGTGTGGTCCGCGGCGACCCGCTGCATCGCGGTGACGATGACCTCGCGCGCCCGCTCCCCGGCCGACTCACGCGCGTCGCGCTCGATGGCCCGGGTGAGCCGGACGGCATCCTGGTCCGCTTCGTCACGAACCGCGTCGAGGAGGAGTGCCTTGGCGTCCGCGGCGGACAGGCCGCTCACCCGCTCGAGGGCCGCGACCTGCTCGAGCTTCGCGCGCGCGAGCTCCTCGCGCGCCCGTTCGATCTCGCGCTCCCGGTCGAGGAGCTTGCGGTCGCGCTGCTCGAGCATGTCCGTCCGCTGGTCGATCTGCTCGTCTCGCTGAAGGAGCCGTCGCTCGAGGTTGGAGAGCTCGGTCCGCTTCGCGCGGGCCTCGTCATCGGTCTCCCGCTGGAGCCGGAGCTTCTCGTCCTTGGCCTCGAGGATCAGGTCCTTCTGCTGTGTGCGCGCCTCGGCGACGATGCGCGCGGCCTTCTCCTGGGCGGCCTTGATGGCCTGGTTCGCCAGGAATCCGCGCGCCACGAAGCCGACGACGGCTCCGACGGCGATGGCCATGACGGCCACCGCCGCGAGGACGGCGACATCCATCTTGTGTTGTCCTCCCGTCCGGCCGGGCCACGGCCGGGCGACGTCAAGTCGATCACGTGCCGTCCGCGTGTCCCGCGAAGCCGTCACGCCTCTGGGCGGCGGCATGATGGAGGCCCACGGACGGGTAAGGCCGACGAAGCGACCGCAGGGTTCATGGGCGGCGGTCGGCCCGTCGATGCTAAGGGTAGGCGGGCTGGGCAGGGGGGTCAAACGGCGACGGGCGCGGGCCGCAGGCGCGCATCGGTCGACGACCCCGCGGGCTCCGCGCGGGGTCGTCGGGTCGGGTCAGGCGGGCGTACGCCCGCGGGGGATGGCGTCCGACGCTGCGCTCAGGGCAGCGTCGCGAACGTCCCGCTGACGGGCTCGTTGCCGGTCCCCATCAGGTCGGCGGTGCTGTCGTAGCGGAAGCCAGCGTAGTCACCGATGCCGGTCGCCACGATCGTCATGTGCGCGATGCTCTCGCCGGCGCCGAGCGACCCGGTCCAGGTGGCATCCCACGAGGGGCATCGTCGGCGCGGTCACGATCCCGGAGGATCCGGTGCGCGATCGTGTAGAGGCGGTCCGAGGCGAGGTGGACGAAGGCCTCCCGGTCTCCCGCCCGGGCCCGCTCGACGAGCTCGCGCTCCACTGCTCCACTCCATCCGAGCGCTTCGACTGGTGCGCTGACCTCTCATGGGACGCGGACCGTGCCGATCCATTCGAATCCCATGGCGGCTCCCGCGACCAGTGCCGTCGTGCGTCGCGGCCGCCCGCATGCCTCGGCGGGTCGCCGGCTCCGGATCAGTCCGCGTCGGCGTACCGCGCGAAGCGCCCGATGGCGCGCGAGGCCGTGTCCGGGTCGAACCCGCTCCGCGCGAGGAGCGCATAGGCGCGCTCCCGGCGGCGGCGCGGATCCGGAACGCGGTCGAGCGCCGCTCGCCGGCTCTCGAGGAGCCTGAGCGCCGACTCGTCGTCGAGCGTCGTTCCATCCGCGCCGTCTTCAGCGACATTCGCGGCATGCGTCGCCCGCTCGTCGAGCACCGCGTCCACCACCGCGCGGTCGACCCCGGCTCGGGCGAGCTCCATCCGCAGCGCCCGTTCGCCCCGCGGGTGCGCGCGGTCGCGTGACGCGATCCACGCCGTGGCGAACTCCTCGTCGTCGAGGTAGCCGAGCTCGGAGAGCCGTACCACGGCGGCCTCTACGAGGTCGGCCCGGTAGCCCGCCCGGGCGAGCCGGAGACGGACGTCGGCGACGGCGCGTGGCCGCGCCTCGAGGAGTCGCGCCGCCGCCGCAAGGACCGTGCCGACGTCGTCGACCGCGGCCCGCTGCTCGCGCGCCTCCTCCCGGACCCGGGGATCCACCCGGCGGCGATCCCGTGACGGCACCGCTGCCACGGGGCCCTACTCCGCCTCTTCTATGCCCTCGACGGGGATCTTCGCCTCTCCGACCCGAGCGCGGATCCGGCGCTCGATCTCGGCAGCGACGTCCGGGTTGGCCCGGAGGAACTCCTTGGACGCCTCGCGCCCCTGTCCGAGCCGTGTCTGGTCGAACGTGAACCACGCACCCGTCTTGGTCACGACGTCCATGGCCACCCCGACGTCGAGGAGTCCGCCCTCGCGGCTGATGCCCTCGCCGTACATGACGTCGAACTCGGCGACGCGGAACGGCGGCGCGACCTTGTTCTTCACCACCTTCACGCGGACCCGGCTCCCGATCGACTCGGTCCCCGTCTTGATCGTCTCGATCCGACGGATGTCGAGCCGGACGCTCGCGTAGAACTTGAGCGCCCTGCCTCCCGGCGTGGTCTCCGGGTTCCCGAACATGACGCCGATCTTCTCGCGCAGCTGGTTGGTGAAGAGAAGCGACGTGTTGGACCGGCTCACCGCGCCGGTGAGCTTCCGGAGAGCCTGGCTCATGAGGCGCGCCTGGATGCCGACGAAGCTGTCCCCCATCTCGCCCTCGATCTCGGCGCGCGGGACGAGGGCGGCGACCGAGTCGACGACGACGACGTCTATGCCGCCGGAGCGGATGAGAGTCTCCGTGATCTCGAGCGCCTGCTCGCCCGTGTCCGGCTGGCTCACGAGGAGCTCGTCGACATTCACGCCGCAGGCACGCGCGTAGCCAGGGTCGAGCGCGTGCTCGACGTCGATGAACGCCGCGACGCCGCCGCGCCGCTGCGCCTCCGCGATGACGTGCTGGCAGACCGTCGTCTTGCCCGACGACTCGGGCCCGAAGATCTCGGTGACCCGTCCGCGCGGGATCCCGCCGACGCCGAGCGCGAGGTCGAGCGCGATGGATCCGGTCGGGATGAAGTCGACCACCTGGCGCTCGGCCGAGCCGAGCTTCATGATCGAGCCACGGCCGAATTGCTTCTCGATGGCGAGGATCGCGGCATCGACCGCCTTCGCCTTCTCCGGCACTCCCCGGACCTCGCCTCCGCGTTCACCGGAGATCGTCATCGTCCCTGCTCCTCCCCGTGGTCACGACGGCCTGCCGGGGCGGGCGCCTGGGCGGCGACCGGCCGGTCCGTCAGGTCTCCTCGTCCCCGGTGTGCTCCTCGACGACGAGCCGTGGCTTGCGTCGAGGCTTGATGAGCTCGACATTCGTCGGCGGCTCGAGGAACGACTGGACCTTCTTGGCGGAAGCGTCCTTGGGCTTCTTCTTCACCTCGCGGTGCGGGCGGTCTCGGGTACCCATCCTGGCGCCTCCCAACGCGGGTCATCGTACGAAGCCTGCCTTCACGCCGGCTTCACCGGGGATCCA
Organism: Chloroflexota bacterium; assembly: GCA_037147135.1. GTDB lineage: Bacteria > Chloroflexota > Limnocylindria > Limnocylindrales > CSP1-4 > CAIYQJ01. Next base: position 3,680 of record JBAWVU010000080.1, on the reverse strand, counting down.
TGGCGACCCATCCGCGGCGCGCGCATGCGAAGGCCGGGGAGGTCGGCGGGGAAGGTCCCGGCCCTCACCGAAGACCGGATCCTGACCATGAAGTCTAGGGTGAAGGTGAGGTTGTGACAAGTCGCGAGCCGGTACGCGAGCAGCTCGCGGGCCCTGAAGAGATGGGCGAGGTAGGCGCGGGAGAACCCGCGGCAGAGCAGGCACGGGCAATCCTCCTGGACGGGCCGCGGGTCGTCGAGGAGGATCGCGTTCTTCATGTTGAGGCGACCCCCGGGGACCCACAGCTGGCCGTTGCGCGCCACCCGGGTCGGGAGCACCGAATCGAACAGGTCCACCCCATGATGGACGGCCTCGACGATGTCCAGCGGCGAGCCGAGGCCCATGAGGTATCGCGGCCGCGGGTCGTCGGCGAGCATGGGGACGACGAGATCGAGGACGGCGCTGCGCTCCGCGAGCGTCTCGTCCCCTGCGAGCCCGCCGATGTTGAGGCCGTCGAACGGGAGCGACCGGATGAAGTCGGTCGACCGCGTCCGCAGGTCCGGCTCCAGGCCGCCCTGGATGACGCCGAAGAGCGCCTGGTCAGACCGCGTGTGCGACTCGAGGGACCGGAGCGCCCAGCGATGGGTCCGCTCCATCGCGTCCTCGACCACGGCGCGCTCCGACGACGGTGTCACCGGCTGGTCGAAGGCGACCGCGATGTCCGCGCCGAGGGCTTCCTGGACGGCCATCGCGTGTTCTGGAGTGAACCGGTGCACCGAGCCGTCGAGGTGGCTCCGGAACGTCGCGCCGTCGTCGTCGATCGTCCGGAGGTCACCGAGCGAGACGACCTGGAATCCGCCCGAGTCGGTGAGGATGGGCGCGTCCCAGCCCATGAACCGGTGGAGGCCCCCGAGTCGCGCGATCCGCTCGTGGCCCGGCCGCAGGTAGAGGTGGTAGGTATTCGCGAGGACGATCGACGCGCCTGCGGCGCGGAGGTCGTCCGGGTCGAGGGCCTTGACGGTCGCGTTCGTGCCGACCGGCATGAACGCCGGCGTCTCGACGATGCCGTGCGGCAGCGTGAGCTGTCCGACGCGACCGCGGGTGCTGCCATCGTCCGGCGGCGCGACGACGACGCGGAAGTCCGCCGGGCCCGTCATCCGGTCGTGCCTGGGGCCGGCTCCTGGCCCGACTCGTCTGCGTCATCCCGCGCGGCCGAGGCCTCGTGGGCCCGTTCCTCGCTCGCCTGGGCGGCGTCCACCGCGGCCGAGACCTCCTCGGCGCCCCCCTCGCTCGCTGCGCCGGTCGGCGCCCAGAGCGGACGTATGGGCTCGCCCCGGCGGGGAGCCGGGACCTCTATCCCCTGCCGTTGGAGGTGCTCCCGCGCGGCGTCCGTGGCGACGCGCCCCTGGGGCGTGCGGTCGAGGTAGCCGAGGCGGAGGAGGTACGGCTCGTAGACGTCCTCGAGCGTGTCGCGGTCCTCGGCGAGGACCGCCGCGAGGGCAGCGATGCCCACGGGACCGCCGCCGAACTTCCGGAAGATGGTCTCGAGAAGCCGTCGGTCCGTGGCGTCGAGCCCTTCGTCATCGATGTGAAGGGCCGCCATCGCTTCCGCGACAGCCTCGGTGTCCACGCGGCCGTCGCGATTGACCTCCGCATAGTCCCGCGCCCGCTTCACGAGCCGGTTCACGACGCGCGGCGTTGCCCGCCCCCGCGACGCGAGGGCCGTGGCAGCATCGCGGGTCAGCTCGATGCCGAGGATGCCCGCGGTCCGTCGCGCGATGGCCGCGAGGTCGTCGACCTCGTAGAAATCGAGGCGATACGTGGCGCCGAAACGGTCCCGGAGCGGACTGCTGAGCCGTCCTGCCCGGGTGGTGGCGCCGACGATCGTGAACGGCTCGAGCTTGAGGCGGAGGGAGCGCGCCGACGGGCCCTTCCCGATCATGACGTCGAGCGCGCAGTCCTCCATCGCGGGGTAAAGGACCTCCTCGACCGCGTGTCCGAGGCGGTGGACCTCGTCGATGAACAGGACGTCGCGCGGGCCCAGCGACGTGAGGATCGCCGCGAGGTCGCCGGGCCGCTCGATGGCCGGACCGCTCGCGTACCGGATGTGCACATCGAGCTCGTGGGCGATGATCGTGGCGAGCGTCGTCTTCCCGAGGCCCGGCGGCCCGTGGAGGAGGATGTGGTCCGCGGCCTCCTTCCTGTGGCTTGCGGCCTTGAGGAGGACCGAGAGGTTCCCCTTCACCTCCTGTTGGCCCACGTACTCGTCGAGCGTGCGCGGACGGAGGGAGCGTTCAACGGCGACCTCTTCGTCGTCGCGAAGGTCCGCCGCGAGGATCCGGGAGTCGGGCTCAGTCATCGCGTTGAGGATAGCACCGCGAAGGCTCTTTCGTACAGATGTTCTAGTGCAAGCGACGACGGCTCACGCGTGCCCGAACGATCGTAGGGCCGCCTTCACGCGCTCCTCGAGCGAGTCGTCCGCCGCGGCGGTGCCCGCCGTCGCCCGGGCAGCGGCGCGCGCCTCCTGGAGCGAGTAGCCGAGCGCCTGGAGTGCGCCCACGACCTGGTCCTCGCGCGCGACACGCGGGCCGGCGGTCCCCGTCGCGGCGCCCGCGGCGAGGCCGGCCGTGTCCATCTTCTCCTTGAGCTCGAGGCAGATCCGCGCCGCGAGTCGCTTCCCCACCCCGGGAACGCTCACGAGGATCGCCTGGTCGTCCGCGATGATCGCGAGCTGGAGCTCGGCCACCGGTCCGCTCCCGACGATCCCGAGGGCCACCTTGGGCCCGACGCCATTCACCGTGAGGAGCTGGGTGAAGAACCCGAGCTCCTCGGCGGTCGCGAACCCGTAGAGCGCCTGGAGGTCGTCGCGGACGAGGTGGAACGTGTGCACCTTCACCCGCGTGCCCGGGACCGCCGAGGCGACGAGCGCCGGTGCCGCGAACACGCGGTACCCGACGCCGCCGACCTCGATGACGAGCGACTCGGCAGAGACCGCGCCGACGATCCCGTCGAGAGAGGCGATCATCGCCCGGGCTCGCCTACGCGCGGCGCCTCGCGCTCCTGGCGCAGCGCTTCCCTCACCGCGCGATCGAACGAGGAGGTCCGGCGGTCGATGGGGCCGACCGCCGCGCGGTCGAGGACGGCGGCCCCACGCGGCTCGCCGGGGCGCTCGCTATGGGCGGCCCAGACCGCGATCGCGAGCGCGTCGGCGGCATCGTCCGGGGTCGGGGGCAGGGCGAGGCCGAGGACGACCTGGACCATCCGCTGCACCTGCGCCTTGTCCGCGGCGCCGTGGCCGGTCACCGCCTGCTTGACCTCGTTGGGGGTGGCCTCGCGGACCGGGATGCCGTGCTGCGCGGCGGCCAGGAGGACGACGCCGCGCGCGTGGCCGACGGCGAGCGCCGTCTGCGCGTTGCGCTGGAAGAAGATCCGCTCGACGGCCATGAGGTCCGGTCGGTGGAGCTCGGCGAGGTCGACGACGAACCGGTGGATCGTCGCGAGGCGGGACGGGAGCGGCTCGTCGGGCGAGGTCGTGAGGCAGCCGTGGCCGATCTCCCGGAGCGTGGCTCCCCGGCGCTCGACGATGCCGTAGCCGACCGACGCGGTCCCCGGGTCGATCCCGAGGACGATCACCCCGCGACCTCTGCGAAGACCTCCTCCGGGATGTCGAAGTTCGCCGTGACGCGCTGGGTGTCCTCGAG
>JBAWVU010000079.1:0-9225 GCA_037147135.1 Chloroflexota bacterium | reverse complement strand
TGCCGCCGGAGCTGGCCGAGCAGCTCGCGACGATGGGAGAGCGCCTGGGAGCGTAACGTCCCGTCGACGGGTCACGACCCCCGTCCGCGCGCCAGCGCCGGCACGGGGTCCGGCTCAGAACACCCGGCGCAACCCCGGGAGCCGCCGCAGGACCAGGGCGCTCACCGCCAGCGACCCGGCGAGCGTCACGACGACCAGGAGTGTCGCCTTCACGACCGCCGGGACGGACACGGGCACGAGGACCCAGGCCAACGGGTACAGGATCAACGGGTGGACGTAGTAGATGCCGAACGAGTTGGCGGCGAGCGTCCGCCAGGCCGGCCCGGCGCCGTTGACCCAGCGCTGGAAGAGGGCGACACCTGCGATGAGCGCCGCCAGGCAGAACGTGGCGAACAGGAGCGACGCCACGGCCCGCTCTGGCACCGCCACCGGCGTGCCCCCCATGCGGAACGCGAGATAGGCGATGCCGGAGAGCACGCAGCCCCAGCCCCACGGCCCCAGGTCCGGCCGGAAGCCCGTCGCGGTGAACCAGCCGCGCCGCTCCGCGTAGATCCCGAGGATGAAGTACCCGGCGTAGAACGCGATCCGTGCCGGCTGCACGACGAAGAGGACCGAGATGGGCTTCCAGTCGTCGAGGCCGAAGTACGGCGAGGCGAGGACCGAGCCGGCGGCCGTCAGCGCGATGAACGCCACGAACAGGCGCGGCCGCGGCTGCTCGACCCGCGGCACCGTGGCCTGCAGGCGAGGGCTCGCCGCGTACGCCCAGACGAGCAGGACGAACAGGGCGAACAGCACGCCGAGGAACCAGTAGACCGACTGCTGGAACATCGGCCCCCAGAAGTCGGTCGTCCAGAACTGCAGGTATCCCGTCGGCACGCCCCGCGAGACGTACGTCATGTACGTGGCGAGCGGGGCGAGGAAGACGACTGCGAACGCCCAGGGGATCGCCAGCCGCACGACCTTCTCCCGGATGAACCCGCTCGGCCCGCGGCGCGCGAGCGACGGGAGCGCGAAGTACCCGGCGACGAAGAACATGATGGGCATGAGCGGGACGTCGACCACGAGGACGAGCATCGTGAAGACGACGCTCCGGTCCGGGTCGAGGACGTACCAGAACTCCGGGGCGTAGACCATGTAGGTGATCGAGGCGTGCAGGACGATCACCATGACGATGACGAAGGCCCGGAGGTTGTCCAGGAAGTAGAGACGCGGCTTCACGCGAACGACCCTCTGGGCCACGGGGGAAGCGCGACGCCCGCCTCAGCGGCCATCGAGCGCCTCGCCCTCCGCGCAGACGGCGACGACGCCGAGGACGGCGAGCCGCCGGAGTGTCCCCAGCCGGCGGATCGTCCAGGCGGCGACCTCGAGCCCCGCCTCCGCGGCGGCCGCGGCCGTCTCCGCGGTGATCGACCGGTGGCCTGCGGCGATCCCGCGACACCCGATCGCGAGCGCGCGCTCCACCGCCGCCCTGTCGAGTCGGTCGGCGTTGAGCCACGTGGGCCAGTCGGGGGCGAGGCGCCGGACCGTGGAGAGCGACGCCTCGTCGAACGAGGAGACGACAGCGTTCGCAAGGTCGGGACCCCGAGCCGCCCGGAGGATCGGGACCACCGTCGCTCCCACGTCCTCCTTGAGCTCGACGTCGACGAACGCGCTCGGCGGCAGCGCGTGGAGCACCTCTCCGAGCGTCGGGACGCCGAGAGCCGCGAGCTCGCCCGTCGACCGCGACCGAATGCGGTCGCGGTGGCCGAGGACGCGCCAGAGCGTGGGGTCGTGCGAGAGGACCGGCGTCCCGTCGCGCGCGGCGCGCACGTCGAACTCGACGCCGTCGCACCCGGGGACGGCCAGGGCCGCGAGGAGGGCATCGATCGAGTTCTCCGGTGCGCGGCGCGCGTCGCCCCGGTGACCCAGGAGGAGCATGCCGCGAAGATCGCGGCGGGTCGCCTGCGTCATGCCGGCACATCCTCGATCGCGCCGGCCGACGTCGCCAAGGGGACCTCCACCGAGAAGGTCGACCCGCTCCCCTCCTCCGAGACGACCGTCACGCGCCCGCCATGCGCCTCGGCGACGTGGCGCACGATGGCGAGCCCGAGCCCGGTCCCGCCCGAGCCCCGCTGCCGGGCGCGATCGACCTTGTAGAAGCGCTCGAAGACGCGGTCGACGTCCGCGCGCGGGATCCCGGCTCCCTCGTCGACGACCTTGACGGCGACCGAGTCGGGCCCGGGAAGCACCCGGACGGTGACGCGGCCGCCGGGCTCGCTGAACTTCACCGCGTTGTGGAGGAGGTTCATGAGCGCCTGGCCCAGCCGCTCGGCATCGCCGCGAACGGGTGGCGCCGACGGCGGCGCCTCGACGTCGAGACGGACGCCCTGACGCTCGGCGAAGACCCGGAGCCGCTCCGCCTGGTCCCGCGCGACGTCGGCGAGGTCGACGTCCGCGATGAGGAGGCGCTGGCCTCCTTCGATCGCGGCGAGGTCGAGGAGCTCGCTCGCCATCTGGGCGAGGTGCGCGGCCTCGACCTGGATCCGCTTCACGCGCTCCCGGGCCCGCGGCGGCAGCTGGTCGGCCTCGCGTCCGAGCATCTCGGCGAGGAGGTTCACGTTCGTGATCGGCGTCCGAAGCTCGTGCGAGAGGTTGTCGACGAACTCGGCGCGGATCCGCTGGAGCCGGCGCAGCTCCGAGACATCCTCGAGGACGACCCACGCGGCGCCGCCAGCGGTCGTGCGGACACGGACAACGAGCGCGCGTGCGTCCGCGGATCGAGGCGAGAGCTCCATGGAGGCCGAGCCCCGATCGCGTGCGACCGCGATGAGATCCTCGATGCGATGATCGAGGAAGGCCTGCATCACGCTCCGGCCGCCGAGCGACCCCGGCCTCCGATCGAGGATCGCGTGCGCGGCGAGGTTGGCATGCGTGACGACACCGTCCGCGTCCACGCGGAGCAGGCCTTCGACGAGGGAGTCGGCCAGGGCCGCGAGGTCGAGCACGATCGCATCCGAAGGAGCGCCCCCCGCCGGACCGGGATCGACCACCGGCATCGGCTCGCCAGCGGCCCGATCGAACGCCGCGGCCGGGTGCGTCTCCGCGTCCGCGAGCCGCGCCTGAAGCTTCGCGATCTCGGCCGCCCGCGCCCGCTCGAGGTCCCGCCCCCTCCCGCCGGCGACGATCGCGACGACGGCCACAAGGACGCCGAGGCCGATCACGGCGAAGAGCGTCGCGAGCTGGGGATCCATGGGCGGGGCCTGGCGGGGCCTGGGCCGCGAGTCGACGCCCGGCGGGCGGCCGGGGGCGTCAGCCCCGGAGCAGCGCCTCGACCTCGGGCAGCGGCCGGACGGATCGCTCGCCGGTCTCGCGCACGGTGACCTCCGCGCCGCCGGCTGCGAGGCTCCGAGGGCTCACCGTGATGATGAGCGGCATCCCGAGGAGCTCGGCGTCCGTGAACTTCACGCCCGGAGACTCGTCGCGGTCGTCGTAGAGGATCTCGCGCCCTGCCGCAGCCGCGAGCTCGTGGAGCCCGTCCGCGACTTCCATGACCTTCGGGTCGCGACTCGCGCCGATCGCCACGAGATGGGCGGCGTACGGCGCGACCTCCGCCGGCCAGGCGATCCCCTTCTCGTCGTGGTGGCCCTCGACGATGCACGCGACGGCCCGCCCCACCCCGATGCCGTACGAACCCATGACGATCGGGTGCTCCTGGCCGTCCTCGCCGAGATACGTCGCCCCGAGCGCCTGCGTGTACCTGGTCCCGAGCTTGAAGATGTTCCCGACCTCGATCCCGTTGCGCAGGATGACCGACGCCCCGCAGGTCGGGCATCCGTCACCCTCCCGCGCGCTCGTGAGGTCGGCCACCAGGTCGGGCGCGTAGTCGCGTGGGGTGTTCACGTTGCGGAGATGCCAGCCGACGCGATTCGCGCCGGCGACGAGGTTCGACGACCGCGCGATGAGCTCGTCGACGACGACGAACGTCGCCCGCGCGCCGATCGGCGATGCGTAGCCCGGGACCATCCCGGTCGGCGTGATCTCGTCGACGTGCGCAGGCCGCAGGCCCGTCGTGTGGATCGCGTTGACGAGCTTCGTCTCGTTCACGTCCATGTCACCGCGGACGATGGCGGTGACGAGGCGCCCGTCCTCGGTCGTGAAGAACGTCGCCTTGGCCGTCCGCTCGGCATCGATCCCGAGGTATGCAGCGAGGTCGGCGATGGTGGCCGTCCCGGGCGTCTCTACCTCCTCGAGCGGCAGGGGATCCTCGCCGGGGGGCTCAGAGACCCGGGTCCGTGCCACCTGGCGGTTGGCGGAGAAGCCGCAGTTCTCGCACAGGACGAGGACGTCCTCGCCGGCGGGGTTGAGGAACATGAACTCGTGCGCCTGGGACCCGCCCATCATCCCGGGGTCCGACGCGACGGCGATCGCGCGCATGCCCAGCCGCTCGAAGATCCGCGAGTACGCGGCGTAGTGCTTGTCATAGCTGGCGTCGAGCCCCGCCTCGTCGACGTCACAGGAGTACGAGTCCTTCATGACGAACTCGCGGACGCGGATGAGGCCGCCGCGCGACCGGGGCTCGTCGCGGAACTTCGTCTGGAAGTGGTAGACGAGCATCGGGAGCTGGCGATAGGACTTCACGACGTCCCGGAGGAGCGATGCGACGACCTCCTCGTGGGTCATCGCGAGGACCATGTCACGGCCTCCGCGATCCTTGAAGCGGGCCATCTCCGCGCCGACCGAGTACCACCGGCCGGTCTCCTTCCAGAGGTCGGCGGGGTGGACGACCGGCATCTCCATCTCCTGGCAGCCGATCGCGTCCATCTCCTCGCGGATGACCTGCTCGACGCGCTTCGCGACGCGGTAGCCGAGCGGGAGCAGCGAGTAGATCCCGGCGCCGAGCTGGCGGATGTAGCCCGCGCGGACAAGGAGGCGGTGGGACGGCATCTCCGCGTCGGACGGATCGTCGCGGAGCGTGGTGAAGAACAGATGGCTCAGGCGCATGCGCGAAGGATACCCGCCGGCGCGGCCCGGCCGGGGGCCGGCGCGTCGGTCGAGGCCGGTCGGTCGGTCACCGGTGCGTGCCGACCCTTCGCGCCACGTCGCCGCCGGCCCGCACGCGCCCACCGACTGTCGTAGTGTGGCCGCAGTTGACCTTGCCAGCGTCCCGAACGCGCCGCTCGCCGCGCCGCAGTGGGGCGCGACCGCTCTGGGAGGCGATCCCCACGAACCTCGAGAACTTCACCTTCATGCTCGTCGCGGTGGTCGTCCTCGCCGTCATCTTCGACTACGTCAACGGGTTCCACGACACCGCGAACGCGATCGCCACGTCGGTCGCGACGCAGGCGCTCCGTCCGTCGCACGCGATCCTCATGGCCACCTCGTTCAACTTCATCGGGGCGTTCGCGGGGACGGCCGTCGCCAAGACGATCGGGTCGGGGCTCGTGAACGACCAGACGACGACGCAGACGATCGTCGCCGCGGCGCTCATCGGCGCCATCATCTGGAACCTCATCACGTGGCGGCTCGGGCTCCCGAGCTCGAGCAGCCACGCCCTCATCGGCGGCCTCCTCGGGGCGACGATCGTCGGCGCCGGGTGGAGCGAGCTCAAATGGGGCGACCTCACGAGCGGCATCATCGGCAAGGTCATCGTCCCGCTCGTCAGCTCGCCGATCCTCGGGTTCATCATCGCGCTGGCCTTCATGGTGGCGCTCTACTGGATCTTCCGACGGGCACAGCGGAAGCCGCTCGCGCGGGTCTTCCGGCGGCTCCAGGTCTTCTCGGCCGGGTTCATGGCCTTCGCCCACGGCTCGAACGACGCCCAGAAGACGATGGGGATCATCACGCTCGCGCTCTTCTCGGCGGGCGTGCTCGACACCAACACGGTCCCCGCGTGGGTCATCGTCCTCGCAGCGTCCGCCATCAGCCTCGGGACCGCGGTCGGCGGCTGGCGGATCATGAAGACGATGGGCCACAAGGTGACCGAGCTCGAGCCGATCCACGGGTTCGCGGCGGAGACGACGGGCGCGTCGATCATCCTCGCCGCCGCCCACTTCGGGATGCCGGTCTCCACGACGCAGGTCATCTCGAGCGCGATCATGGGCGTCGGCTCCAGTCGCGGCACCAAGGGCGTCCGCTGGGGCGTCGCCCGCAGCATCCTCGTCGCCTGGGTGCTCACCATCCCCGCGGCCGGCCTGATGGGCGCGGCCGCCTGGTGGGCCCTCAACGCGCTGGGCGTCAGCTGACATACCCGAGCGCCGCCGGCGCGCCGATTCCCGCCGCGCGCGGGACCCAGAGGAGATCACGATGGTGCGACTCATCCCGAAGGACGAGAAGTTCCAGGAGCTGTTCGTCGAGGACGGCCTGAACATGCTCGAGGCGGCGCGCAAGCTCGAGGAGATGATCGTCGCCTACGACCGCCTCGAGGAACGGGTCGCGGAGATCCGCGTGCTCGAGCACGCGGGCGACGTGCTCGACGAGGAGGTCGAGGTGCGCCTCGACCGCGCGTTCATCACGCCGTTCGACCGCGCGGACATCCACGACCTCGTCGTCGGGATCGACGATGTCGTCGACGGCATCCAGGAGGTCGCGGAGACCTTCGTCATCTACAACGTCGACGCACCGACTGACGACGCCCGACGACTCGCAGCGATCCTCTCCGCCCAGGCGTTCCAGCTCAACGAGGCGATCGGCAAGCTCGAGACGCTCAAGGGGATCCAGCCGCACCTCAAGGAGATCCACGAGCTCGAGAACGAGGCCGACGGGCTCTCGCGGGCGGCGGTGGCCCGACTCTTCAGGGACAGCCCGGATCCGCTCAACGTCATCAAGTGGCGCGACATCTACCTTGCGCTCGAGAACACGATCGACGCCGCCGAGGACGCCGGCGAGGTGATCGAGCGGATCGTCGCGAAGAGCGCCTGAGGGGCCGCTGCTCGAGCCGCGGCGCGGACCCCGCCGTCAGGCGGGTCGGCGGAGGACGTAGCCGACGCCGCGCACCGTCTGGATGAGCGTGGGGTTGGCGGCATCGGATTCCACGATCGCTCGCGCCCAGTGGACGTGGACATCGACCGTGCGCGTCTCGCCCGCGTAGTCGTATCCCCACACGCGCTCCAGGAGCTGCTCCCGCGTGAAGACCTGGCCGGGGTGGCGGATGAGGAACGCGACGAGCTCGAAGACCTTCGGCTTGATGGGGACCTCGACGCCGGACCGCAGGATCCGGTGGCCGGCGAGATCGACGAGGACGGTGCCGAGGTCGACGAGCGGCGCGGGGCGCTCGGAGACGCTCCGGAGATCCGACCGACGGAAGACCGCCCTGACGCGCGCCACGAGCTCCCGGAGGCTGAACGGCTTGGTGACGTAGTCGTCCGCACCGAGCTCCAGGCCGACGACCTTGTCCACCTCGCCGCTCTTCGCCGTGAGCATGATGATCGGGACGTCCGCCTCCGCCCGCAGGATCCGGCAGACCTCGACGCCGGACAGCTCGGGGAGCATGAGGTCGAGGAGGACGAGGTCCGGCCGGTCGGCGCGGAACCGCTCGAGCGCCTCGCGCCCGTCGGCGGCGAGTACGACCGTGAAGCCCTCCGCCTCGAGGGTCTCGCCCACCGTCTCGCGGACCGTCTGCTCATCGTCGACGAGGAGGATGGATCGGCTCACGCGTCGGCGTCCACGGGTGTGTGGTCAACGCGGCGTTGACGGGCCGTCGACATCACGCCGAAGCCGGGCCCACCCAGGCGGCCACGAGACCCCGGGCGCGGGCGATCCGCGCGAGGCTGCGGTCGTGCCCGAGCGCGACGAGCGTCTCGAAGAGGGGCGGCGTCGCCGTCCTCCCCGTGACCGCCACGCGGATCGCCATGAAGAGATCGCCCGCCTTCCAGCCCCGTGCGTCGGCGAGCGCGCGCAGCGTCGCCTCCAGACCCTGCGCGTCGAACGCGACCTCCCCGTTCTCCGCGATCGCCTCGAGCGCGGCGTCGAGCCCGGCGACGGTCGTGTCGCGGTCCCAGCGCTTGGGGATCACCACCGCGGGGTCGAGGGCAGGCTCGTCCACGAAGAGGAACCCCACCTGGTCCCCCACCGCGCCGAGCACCGGCAGCCGCTCCCGGACGAGCGGGATGAGCGCGCGGACCTCGTCGAGCGTCGGGACCCGTTCGATCCGCCCCGCCGCCCGGTCGGCCTCGAGGAACGGGAGGAGGCGCTCGGCGAGCTCGTCGGGCGGGAGGAGCCGGATCCATTGGCCGTTCACCCATTCGAGGCGCTCGCGGTCGAAGACCGCCCCGCCCTTGTTGACCGACTCGAGGTCGAACCGGGCGATGAGCTCGTCGGGCGGGAGGATCTCCTCCTCCGTCCCCGTCGACCATCCCAGCAGCGCGAGGAAGTTCACGAGCCCCTCGCGGACGAACCCCTGCGCGATGTAGTCGTCGACGGCGGTCTGGCTCTTGCGCTTGCTCATCTTCGACCGGTCGGGGTTGAGGATGAGGGGGAGGTGCGCGAACGACGGCACCGCCTCGCCGAGGGCACGGAAGAGGAGGATGTGCTTGGGGGTGTTCGAGAGGTGGTCCTCACCGCGGATGACGTGGCTGATCCGCATCGCCGCGTCGTCCACGACGACGGTGAAGTGGTAGAGCGGGGTGCCGTCCCCCCGGACGATGACGAAGTCTCCGCCGAGCGCAGAGGCGTCGATCTCGACGTGTCCCCGGACGATGTCGTCGAAGGCGACGACGCCGGGCGGGACGCGGAAGCGGATCGCGGGACGCCGGCCCCCGGCTTCGCGCTCGGCCCGCTCCGCCGCCGTGAGCACCGCGCACCGGCCCGCGTACCCGGGCGACTCGTGCGCGGCCTCCTGGCGCCGGCGCTCTGCATCGATCTCGTCGGGGTCGCAGTAGCACGGGTACGCGAGGTCCGCGTCGAGCAGGCGCCGCGCCGCCGCCTCGTAGAGCGGAAGGCGGGCCATCTGGCGGTACGGGCCGAAGGGCCCGCGCTCGTCGAGCCCGGCGACACCGGGGCCCTCGTCCCATTCGAGCCCAAGCCAGTGGAGTCCGTCGAGGATGGCGCGCTCGAACGCCCGCGTGGAGCGGGCGACATCCGTGTCCTCGAGCCGGAGGACGAACGTCCCGCCGACGTGGCGCGCGAAGAGGAAGTTGAACAGGGCGGTCCGGGCGGTGCCGATGTGGAGCGGCCCCGTGGGGCTCGGGGCGATGCGCACGCGGACGTCGGGGCGCGAAGGGGGCTGGGTCATCGGCCGATTGTATGCCC
>JBAWVU010000078.1:0-9322 GCA_037147135.1 Chloroflexota bacterium | reverse complement strand
ATCTTTCCGACTCAGCGCGGCATCGCGGTGGCGAGCCCCACGAGCTTCGCCGCTTCGGCCATCCGCTCGTCGTATGTCACGACGGCGTCCAGGTCGTCACCGAGGGCGAGCGCCGTCGCGAGGTGGATCGCGTCGAGCGTCCGCAGCACCCTCGGCTCGAGGATGCCGGCGGAGTCCAGGATGCGGTCATCGATCGCGACGAGGTCGATCCGGCGCAGGCCCTCTCGAACGGCGGCGAGTGCGTCGGGTCCCAAGTGGCGGACCGCCCGTAGCGTCTCGGCGCGAAGAAGGGCCGATGAGACCCGGCGCGCGTCGCTGGCGGCCAGGTATGCCCTGAGGGCCGTGGACTCAGCCTCCAGGACGACGATCTTGACGAACGCCGAGCTGTCCAGGTAGAGCGCGCTCAATCAGCGCGACCCTCGGCCACGAGCCGCGATGGCTCGATGGACCCGGGCGGGAGACGCACCGGGGCGAGCTGGAGCACGTCGCCTTCGGCACGGCGCAGGAGTCCCTCGCGCTCGAGCCGAGCCAATCCGCTCGGCATCGTCCGGAGCAGCACCGCGACCGGCCGGCCGCGGTCCGTCACCTCGACCGTCTCACCCGCAGCGACACGGCGCAGGATGGCGCTCGCCTGGCGACGCAGCTCCCGAACTCCGACGGTCTCCATGTGCGACATGGTAGCACATGGCAGACTCGACCTGACCGCGCTCCGCAAGCACCAGCTGCCCGATGGTTGCTCGTGCGCGCCCGATCCCCTCCGGGCGCGCCGGAGAATCGCCCTCGCGGGGCCTGCGGGTGACGACGGCCGGCGCGGGGCTTCCATCGAGCCGCCCGACGGACCATGATGACCTGTGGTGAGCTCATCGCGCATGGAGGCCGGAGTGGACGCGGGGAACGGGCGTGACGTCTTCGATCGCATCCCGAAGGTGGAGCTGCACTGCCATGTCGAGGGAACGGTCCGCCCGTCGACCGTCATCGAGCTGGCGCGTGCGTCGGGGCGGACGCTGCCCGTCAGCGATCCGGAGGCGCTGTATCGGTTCGACTCGCTCGACTCGTTCCTGGCCGTCTTCTGGCTGATCCAGGAGCTGCTCGTCACGCCGGGTGACTGGGGCCGCATCGCGTACGAATCGCTCATCGATGGAGCCGCCCACGGGCTCGTCTATCGCGAGATGTTCTTCACCCCGGCTCGCCATCTGGCCAGCGGGCAGGACCTCGGGACGATCGTGGCCGGCCTGTCCGAGGGCATCGAGAGCGCCGAGGCCGAGATCGGCGTTCGGTGCATGCTCATCGCCGACATCGACAAGGCCTATGGGCCGGAGGCGGGCATGGAGCTCGTGGAGCGGCTCGGCGAGCTCCGCCGCTCCGGGTCCGCACAGCGAGTCATCGGGGTGGGTGCGGACTCGACCGAGCTCGGCGTCGATCTCCGTTCATTCGCCGGCCCGTTCCACGAGGCCGCTCGCCTCGGACTCCGCCGGACATGCCACGCGGGTGAGGCGGTCGGGGTCGGACCCGAGAACATCAGGGTCGCCATCGACAGCCTGGGGGCGGAGCGGATCGACCACGGCGTGGCGATCGTCGAGGACGAGGGGCTGCTCGAGGACGTCGCCCGCCGGCGCATCCCCCTCACCGTCTGCCCGACCAGCAATGTCGTCATTGCGAATCGGTACCGGTCGATCGCCGAGCACCCGCTGATGCGCATGCGGGCGGCCGGAGTCCTCGTGACGATCAACACGGATGATCCCGCCATGACGGACATCGATCTCGGCCACGAGTACCGAGCGGTCGCCGCAGCGACCGGCGTCAGCGCCGACGAGCTCGGGAAGATCGCGCTGGAGGGCATCGAGTCGACGTGGCTCGACGCGTCCGATCGGGCGGCCCTGGCCCGCGACTTCGAGGCCATCCTCTCCGGGCTCTGATGGACCACGTGTGTCCGGATGCCGTGGCCGAGTGAGCCCACAGTCCCCACCTGACCGACCGCCACACAGAGCTCGCGGGGGGTCCCGTGACGAATGGCCCTTCCATGTTGACAAGCAGCGGGTCAGCCTCGTGTCGGACCCGAACGCAGGAGGCGACCCATGAGTGGGAACCGGCCGGGGCGCGTTCCAGGGAAGATCAGCGGCGCGGCGGCGGGGGGCGCCACGATCCTGGTGGTCCTGGGGCTGGCGGTCATCGCGCTCGGGGTCTATGGGTGGGCCTTCGAAGCTGCCAGGCCGCCGAGCCGATCATCCGGTGGGGACTCCTTCGCCGGCCCCTTCGCCGGCCTCGGCTATTCCGTGGCGATCGTGCTGATCGCGGTCGGGAGCGTGCCGGTCGGCGCCGGCGGCTGGATCCTCGTGCGTCCAAGGCCCGTGCCCCTCGGGATCGGTGCCGCGATCGGTGGTGTCGGAGCGCTCTTCATGTTCCGGTGGTCTGCCGACGCCCTCGGCGCCCAGCACGGCCGGCCATTCGATCAAGGCATCGCGATCCTGTTCATCCTTGCCGCCCTCCTCCTGCTCGCGGCGATCCTGTTCGCGGTCGCCTTGGTGCACACGACGCCACCGCCCCAGGAGGCGACCCGCGGTCACCGGACGTCGGCCGACGGACGCAAGGTGCGGTGGCAGGACGACCGCCGCGTCCAGAAGCCTCCGCCTGGCCACGGCACCCGGCGGCCCTGAGGCGGACCGTCGCAGCGGCCGGAGCGTCCGGCCAACGCCTCGCCGCGCGTCAGGGTGCTCTACAGGATGCCGATCGGCACCCCGCGCCCGACGAGCCCCGCGGCAAGGATCGAGCCCGCGACTCCGAGCAGGGTCGCCATCACCCGCCACCCGAGGAGCGACCCTCCCTCGGTCCCGCGCCACCCCCAGAACTCCCAGGCGGCGGCGAATTCCACGACGCTCCCGCAGAGGTACAGGAGCCCGGCCTCCGACCACGGTGACCTGTACGAGCCCGACAGCAGGAGCCGCGCCCCCCAACCGGCGAAGCCGAGGCCAACCAGGAAGGGCCCCCAGGACTTCCCGAGCGCGCACGCGACGATGGCGACGAGCGCGACGAGGGCGATCAGCGCGAGAAGCCACATCACCTGGACTCCCGTGCGTGCGTTCGACGCTCGCGACGCTCCACTCCGCGGCCGCGACCCGGTCGTTTCCGACGGTGACTCGACGCGATCCCGGTGACCGGCGTGTGGACCGCGCGTCAGGGCCTCCTGCGCAACGTGCACGCTGGGCGCCGGTGGCGCGTCTGGCGAGGGCCGAACGTCCCCCGGGTGCGGGGTCGGTGGGGCGTCTCCCGGGGCCGTCAGCCGAGCCTGGCGAGGCCGCGACCGATCCCGTATCGGATGAGGAGCGGGACCGAGCACAGGATGAAGAGTGGGACTACCTCCGCCAGGTTGACCGATCTGCCGGCGGCGACCACCGACAGCGCGGAGAGGACGCAGCCGACGAACGTGCCTGCGAGCAGCGACCCGGCCCCATCCCAGCCGCGGACCAGGGCGGCGCCGAGCAGCCCCGCGATCGCGACGGAGGCGAGCACGAGCATCAGCACGCCGACGCCGGCCATGTAGCCGAAGGGGCCGTGATACGCCTCGTACGTCGACTCCGAGTATCCCGCCGGGATCAGGACGCCCGCAGCCGCGATCGCGGCTGCGGCACCCCGTCGCAGCCAGCTCCTGCCCGCGTCCTGGGTCGACATGCTCATCCCGCCTCCCTCGAGTGCGGGGGAGCCGCCGCGCGGCACCGCCACGGCCGCCGGGGCATCGACGGCGTCCTGGAGCATCCCGCTAATGGCACATTCACGGTCGCCTCAGGGATCCCGCGTCGTCCGTGAGGCGAACTCACGGACCGCGGCGGCCGTCCCGGGACCCGCGAGCGGCAGGCCGTGACCGGCGGCGAGGACGGAGGGTTCGAGGTCGGCGATCGCGACGATCGAGGCGGCCGCGGCCTGCCGATCCCAGGTCGTGTACCAGGGCGGGCCGGAAAGGCCCTGGCGCTGCCGCAGGAGGCCCGACCAGGCGTTGACCTCCAGGGTGAGGATGGCGTCGCCACTGAGGACGACCCGGTCGCGCGCCCGGACGTACGCGACGTGCCCCGGGGTGTGGCCCGGCGTGTGGATCCATTCCCAGCCTTCCACGCCCGGGATCGCGCCCCCCGGGCCAAGCGGGCGCACGATCCCGGTCAGGCTCGAGCCTGCGAGGGCTGCCTCGCGGCGACGACGACCGATGGCGCGCATGAGGGGCAGGATGAGCCAGCGGTCCAGCGGCCCGGCATACCTCGCCATGGCGGCGAAGTCGCCGGTGGCGAGCGGGACCTCGGCGGGGTGCGTGTAGACGGGGCATCCCCACGCCTCGGCCAGCTCGCGGGCCGACCCTGAGTGATCGGGATGGGCGTGGGTCAGGAGGATGGCCGCGGGGGCCAGCCCGGGCCCCAGCAGCGACCGCGCGGCCGCCTGGATGCGCGGCCCGTCGCTCCCCCAGCCGGCGTCGACGAGGGAGCACGACGACCCATCGCGGACCAGGTAGGCGTTGGTCTGCGTGCGACCCCACGGCCCGAGGAGGTACACCCCCGGCGCGATCTCCGTGGCGGCGTTGTCCGTGGCCCTCCGGGACGCGCGTGTCACCGCAGCGGCCGCGACGTCGGAGCGATCTCGGAGGCCGGCCGCCATCCGGCGTTCCATGACCCAGGAGCCGGGCGCGAGCAGGAGCCCGGGCGCCACGCGGGCCGGCACCGACCGCTGGGCGGTCGCCGTCCGGGTGCGGCTGATGGGCCGCGTGGCGCCGCCGGCGGGCTCCAGGATCCTGGTCCGGGCCCACGTCCCATCGTCGGTGCTCGTCGCCAGCACGCGCTCACCCTCGATGGCCCGGGAGGCGACCAGGCAGGCGTCGGGGAGGAGCTCGTCGCCCCGGAGTGGTCGGCGGACCTCCTCGGCGGTCGCACCCCAGTCCAGCATGCGTCGCCACAGGCGAAGCCCCACGACGACCCCGACCGCCGCCAGCGACCCGCCTCCCACCAGGATCCCCATCCGCTTCACGGCGACGAGTGTCCCCGGCCCGCCGCTCTCCGGGCGCGCCACGCCATCACTCCCGCGCCGGGGCTGCCCACCTACGACAGGGTCCTGCGCGACAGCATCCCGCCCGAGATCGTCCGTGCGTCGAAGCCGCTCTGTCGCAGCACGCGGGTCGCGGAGTAGGCCCGCTGACCGGACCGGCAGATGACGTGGATCTCGCGGTCGCGCGGGAGCTCGCCCAGGCGCGCACGCAGCTCGCCGAGCGGGATGTTGACCGCGTCCGACACCTGCTCCACCGCCAGCTCCTCCGGCTGCCGCACGTCGAGCAGGACCTCTTCGTCGCCGGTACCCCAGTGGGCAAGGGGCATGTCGCCGCGCAGCACGTCGGCTGCGATCATCCCGGCGAAGTTGACGGGCGACTTGGCACTGCCGAACTGGGGCGCGTAACAGAGCTCCGCCTCCTCCAGGTCGTAGACCGTGGCGCCCAGCTGGAGGGCCATCGCGAAGGCGTCGATCCGCTTGTCCACCCCGTCGAGTCCGACGGCCTGCACCCCGAGAAGGCGGCCGTCCGACTTCCGG
Source organism: Chloroflexota bacterium (assembly GCA_037147135.1). GTDB lineage: Bacteria > Chloroflexota > Limnocylindria > Limnocylindrales > CSP1-4 > CAIYQJ01. The sequence continues at coordinate 3,766 of JBAWVU010000078.1, read as the reverse complement.
AAGAGGACCTTCATGGCGAGCTGCTTCGCGCCCGGGTAGTAGCCGGCGTGGGAGTTCGGATAGAGGTAGATCTTCTCGTAGTCGGTGTCGCCCATCCGGCGCAGCGTCTTCTCGCTCACGCCGGTCCAGGCGACGGCGCCGCCGAACAGCCCCACGATCGCGGTGCCCTGCGTGCCGCGGTACCGCGAGTCGCGCCCCGCGATGACGTCGGCAGCGATGCGGCCCTGCCTGTTGGCCGGCCCTGCGAGCGCGACGAGCTCCGATGCGCCGGTGAGGTAGTCCGTGACCTCGACGGCATCGCCGACGGCGAAGATATCCGGGTCGCTCGTGCGCATCTGCTCGTCGACGAGGATGCCACCCCGCGCGCCGATCGCCAGGCCGGCGTCTTTCGCGAGCCCGATCTCGGGTCGCACGCCGATCCCGAGGACGACGATGCCCGCCGGGAAGACCCCGTCGGACCGCGTGAGGACCTCGAGCGGTCCACCTTCCGCCTTCCGGATCCCCGTCACGTCGTCGCCGAGCACGAGGCGGACGCCGTTGCGCTCCATGTGCTGCTCGACGTGGCGGGCCATCTCGGGGTCGATGGGGGCCATCACCTGGGGGCCCCGCTGGACAAGCGTGACCTGGAGCCCGAGATGGACGAGGTTCTCCGCCATCTCGAGGCCGATGAACCCGCCTCCGACGACGACGGCGCGCTTCGCCGGCACCACCGTCTGATACCCGGTGTACGTGTGCATCCCGGACGTGTACGGATCGTGCCCCTCGAGCCACTGCCTGATCGCCGCGACATCCGGGACGGTCCGCACGCCGAAGACGCCCGGAAGGTCGATGCCCGGCAGGTCCGGCCGGATCGGGGCCGCACCCGGGGACAGGACGAGCGTGTCGTACGCCTCGGTCGTGACCTCGCCGGTCACGGTGTTCCGCAGCTGGACGGTCTTCGCCCGGGGCGAGATCGAGATCGCCTCGCAGCGGGTGCGCACGTCGATGGCGAACTGCTCGCGGAACACCCGCTCGTCCGCGACGAGGAGGCTCGATTCGCGGGAGATCACGCCGCCGACGTAGTACGGCAGCCCGCAGTTGGCATACGAGACGAAGGGGCCGCGCTCGACCAGGATGATCCGGGCCCGTTCGTCCAGCCGGCGCAGGCGTGCGGCGCACGACGCTCCGCCGGCCACGCCTCCGACGATGACGACCTTCATGGCTGCGCTCGCGTCTGTGGCTTCCAACCTGGCTTCCTCTCGTCGATCCGTCTGGTGGCAGACGTTCCGCCTGCTCGGCACACCGTCCAAGGGCGCGCCGGCGGCGATGACCGCGACGATGCCGTCGGCGGCCATCGCTCATCGGTACGCGCAGAGCACCCGACGGGGACCGGCGCCAGTCGTCGATGCGCGGATCGATGGTGGCACGCCCGCGCACCCGACGCGAGAGGCATCCATCCCGTTGTTCTCCACGCGCGCCCGAAAGCCCGACACGCTCCGGGCGCGCCAGGACGGCAGGGACGTGACTATCGGCCAGGATGGCGGGGCCGCTCGAAGAGCCGCCAGACCAAGGCCGTCGGGGCAGAGCCGACCGTGAGCATCGCGACCGCCGGCACCAGCAGGATTCCGGCATCACCAACGACGGCCACCAGCGGGCTACCGTCCCTGAACGCCAGCGCGAACGCGAACCAGGCGGCCACCATGGACCCGGCCCCGATCACGCCGATCGAGGTAGCGCATCTCGACGCCTCCGGCCGATCATCGGGGCGCGCTCGACCGACCGTCGAGCACCGTGAGGGCGGGCCGGCGGTCCAGCGCCTCTCGCTGGAGGGCGAGGATCGAGAGAGCGTCGGAGATCCGCCCGTCGAAGGTCATCGCCAGGGCCTCGTCGAAAGGCACCCACCGGGTCTGCAGCTCCTCCGTTCCCTCGGGTGAAGCCGTGCCGCCACGGAGGTCGGTCGCGACGAAGAAGGTGGCGAGCTCGTCCGTCACGGAGTTCGAGAGCGCCGCACGTCCGAGCTCTCGCCACGTCCCTGCCCGGAACCCGGTCTCCTCGACCAGCTCGCGCCTCGCCGCGTCGAGCGCGGATTCGTTCGGGCCCCCACCGCCTTCGGGGATCTCCCACGAGTAGGCATCGAGCGGGTATCGATACTGGCCGACGAGAAGCACGCGATCGGTGTCGTCGATGGCCAGGACCCCGATGGCCCGGTTGGCGAAGTGCACGACGCCGTAGATGCCGGGCGCGCCGTCCGGCCGGATGACTTCGTCGTGCCACACCGTCAGCCACGGGTTCTCATAGGCGACGCGGCGAGTGAGACGCCGCCAGGGGCTACCCGCAACGTCCGGAGTGGCGCCGTCGTGACGCGCATCTACGGCGACGTCAGGTCGTCTGCCTCCTGATCTGGGCACCCGGCCATGGTACGCGGCCGGGCAGGCGCTCGACGCGATGCAGGCGTCCTTCGAAGCCGCGGTCGGCGCATCATGGTCACGGGCGACGGCCGACGGCGGACGGCCGCCTCGAGGCGATCTCCTGCGCGAAGCGATCGACGGCCGTTTCGCCACCGACGCCTCTGGCCATCGGTCGCAGGCCAGGCCCATCCTGCCGTCGGGGCGGGGTGTCAAGGTCCCTCCGCCGGGGTTCCCACCCAGGTCACATCGCCGTTCCCCCAGCGGGGCCAGCGTGGAGGCGGGCACGAATGTCTGAACAGGCAACTCGCAAAGTCGCCGTCGTCGCGATCGGCGGCAACTCGTTGATCAAGGACGCCGATCACCGGGGCGTCGAGGATCAATACGAGGCGGCCAGGGAGACCACCCGCCACATCGCCGACATGGTCGAGGCCGGGTGGGATGTCGCGATCGGCCACGGCAATGGGCCGCAGGTGGGCTTCATCCTGCGCCGTTCCGAGATCGCCGCGAAGGTGGAGGGCATGCACGAGATCCCGCTGGACGTCTGCGGCGCGGACAGCCAGGGCGCGATCGGCTACGCGCTGCAGCAGAGCCTCCAGAACTGGCTGTTCCAGCGCAAGATCCGCAAGAATGTCGCCACCGTCGTGACGCAGGTGCTGGTGGATCGAGACGACCCCGCGTTCCGGAACCCCACCAAGCCCATCGGGGGCTTCATGGATGAGGCCGAAGCCAGGCGCCGCGAGTCCACGATGGGTTGGTCGGTCGTCGAGGATGCCGGGCGCGGCTGGCGGCGCGTGGTGGCGTCTCCGCTGCCGAAAGAGGTCGTCGAGCTCGATACCGTCAAGGCGCTGATCGGCGCGGGGGTGGTCGTCATCACCGTCGGTGGAGGCGGTATCCCGGTGATCGACACGGGTGCCGGCCAGTACGCCGGCACTGCTGCCGTCATCGACAAGGACTACGCCAGCAGCCTCCTCGCCCAGAGCATCGGGGCCGACCTGTTCCTGATCTCGACCGCGGTGGAGAAGGTCGCGCTCGACTACGGCACGCCTGCCCAGCGGTGGCTGGACCGCATCACCGTCTCCGAGGCTCGGCAGTACCTGGCCGAGGGCAGGCACTTCGCCAAGGGCTCGATGGCGCCCAAGATCCAGGCGATCATCTGGTACATGGAAGCCGGCGGCAAGCTCGCGATCATCACCACCCCCGAGAACATCGGTCGTGCGCTGCGCGGCGAGACGGGGACGAGGATCGTGCCGGACTGAGAGCCGGCCGGCGGCTGGACCGCAATACCTGCCGTCGTGGCGGCGAGCCCGGCGGGAAGCGTCCCGATCCAGGAGGCAACTGTCAGGATGCGCAGTCGATCGCTCGTCGCCCTCGCCCTCGCC
>JBAWVU010000077.1:0-9328 GCA_037147135.1 Chloroflexota bacterium | reverse complement strand
TGCCACGACTCCTCCGGGCCCGCCAGGTAGGCGACGCGCGTGTGACCGAGGGTAGCGAGGTGGCCCGCGAGGGCGAGCATCGCGGAGTGGTTGTCCACCGCGACGAACGGCAGGCCGACCCCGATCGCCGCGCGGTTCACGATGACCACGGGGCGCCCCTCGTCCTCGAGCTCCCGGAGGGCGGAGACGGGCATCCGCGGTGAGACGAGGATCAGCGCGTCCACGTGGCGCTGGAGGCCATGGCCGAGCTCCAGCTCCTCGGCCGGGTCCTCGTCGGCGTCGGCGATGAGCATGCGGTAGCCGTCGACGCTGGCCTCGGCATTGAGCGACTTGACGACGTCGTCGAAGTAGGGGTTGGCGAGGTTCGGGACGACGACCCCGATCATCCGGGTGACGCCGGTGGCGAGTCCCTGTGCCGCCGGGTTCGGCCGGTAGCCCAGCTCGGCGGCCGCGAGAAGGACGCGCTCCGCGAGGTCGGCCTGCACCGTCGCGGCGCCACGCATGACGCGGGAGACCGTCGCGATCGACGCGCCGGCGGCGTCGGCGACCTGCTGGATCGTCACCCGGCCGCCGCGGCCGACGGCCGTGCGCGAGGGCGGCCGATCAGGTCGACGCATGTGGACCTCTGGACCTTCCGGCCCGGATGGGCCGTGGGGAACGCCGCCGGCAGCGCCCGGCCGCGGCAATCGTCGGGTGGTCCTTCATGACGGGAAGCGTCTCCCTCCCTGGTCCAGGCTCGGGCGGCCTGCGCCGGCGGCGGCGGCTCCCCTCGATGATCCGCACAGCATGTCGTGCCCAGCGTATCCTCGGCGCGGAGTGCTTGACACGGGGACGAGCTTCGGCAAGACTGACAGAAAGCGCTTTCTCGCGCAAGGCCGCGAGCGGCACCCGGCGCCCGAGGGACAGAGATGGCACACGCCGATGGGGTGTTCGACTACGTCATCGCAGGTGGTGGGACGGCCGGCTGTGTCCTCGCCAACCGGCTGACGGCAGACCGGTCGACCCGGGTCCTCCTCCTCGAGGCCGGCCCCTCGGACCGCAACCTGCTCATCCACCTCCCGATCGGCTTCGCGAGGCTCACCTCCGGGCCGTACGACTGGGGACTCCGGACCGTGCCCCAGAAGGCGTGCAACGACCGGGTGGTCCCGATCGCGCAGGGCAGGGTCATCGGCGGCGGCGGCTCCATCAACGCGATGGTCTACACGCGCGGCACGCCGGACGACTACGACGGATGGGCGACGACATACGGATGCACCGGCTGGAGCTTCGCCGAGATCCAGAAGTACTTCATCCGCATGGAGGACAACGAGCGGCTGTCCGCCCCATGGCACGGGAACGGCGGCCCGCTGGGGATCTCCGACATCCCGGACCCGCACCCCCTGTCGAAGGCGTTCGTCATGGCCGCCCAGCAGTTCGGCCTTCCGTACAACGGCGACTTCAACGGGCCGACCCAGCACGGCACGGGCATCTACCAGACGACGACCCGGAACGGCCGCCGATGCAGCGCCGCGACCGGGTACCTCCGTCCCGCGATGAAGCGCCGCAACCTCGTCGTGAAGACGAAGGTCACGGTGAGCCGGGTGATCCTCGAGGGTTCGCGCGCGGTCGCGGTCGAGGCGGTCGAGGACGGGGGGCTCCGCCGCTACCGCGCGGAGCGCGAGGTCATCCTGTCGGGCGGCGCGTTCGGATCGGCGAAGCTGCTCCAGCTGTCCGGGATCGGCGACCCGGCCGACCTCGGCAGCGTGGGCGTCGCGGTGCAGCACGGCCTCCCGGGCGTGGGCAAGAACCTCCATGACCACTGCGACCTGGACATCATCTACGAGCTGAAGAAGTACCAGAGCATGGACCGGCTGGCGCGCATCCGGCCGGCCACCGTGAGCGCCGCGCTCGAGTACGCGCTCTACCGGAACGGCCCGCTCGCGTCGACGCTCGTCGAAGGCGGCGCGTTCTCCTTCGGGAACGCGGATGAGCCGACCCCGGACCTCCAGTTCCATTTCCTGCCGGCCGCGGGCGTGGAGGCGGGGATCGCCGCCGTGCGTACCGGCTATGGCTGCACGCTCAACTCGTACTTCCTCCGGCCCCGGAGCCGCGGCACGGTCCGCATCGCATCGGCCGACCCGACGAAGGCGCCCCTCATCGACCCGAACTTCGTCGCGGACGACTACGACCTCGAGATGACCGCCGAAGGCCTGCGGCAGAGCCGCGAGATCATGGCGCAACCGGCGATGGCGAGGCTCATCCGCAGGGAGCACCTCGCGGGCGGCGGGCAGCTCCGGACGAAGGACGACTATTTCGCGTTCGCCAGGGCATACGGCCGCACGGCGTACCACCCCGTGGGGACGTGCGCGATGGGCGTCTCGGATGCGGCGGTCGTGTCGCCCGAGCTGAAGGTCCACGGCCTCGATGCGCTGCGGGTCGTGGATGCGTCGATCATGCCGCGCCTCACGAGCTCCAACACGCAGGCGGCCACGGTGATGATCGCCGAGAAGGCGTCTGACATGATTCTCGGGATCGGCTGAGATGCAGCAGCCCGTGGCCGGCGGCTGACGGCCGGAGCGACGATGGACCTGTCCCTGTGCAGCATCAACACGATCACCGTCAGGTCCCTGGGCCTCCGGCCGCTCATCGACGAGGCCCTCGCGCGCGGCGTCGGGGCCGTGGCCCCGTGGCGCGACCTCCTCGCCACGGTCGGCACGGATGAGGCGGCGCGCCTTTTGCGCGGATCGGGGCTCCGCGTCACATCGCTCTGTCGCGGCGGCATGTTCACTGCCGTCGACGAGGGGGGTCGCCGCGCCGCGATCGAGGACAACCTCCGCGCGATCGACGAAGCGCACGCCATCGGCGCCGATTGCCTCGTCCTCGTCTGCGGGCCGCTCGTCGGGAAGGACCTCGCCGGATCGCGCGCCATGGTCCGCGACGGCATCCTCGCGATCCTGCCGCACGCGACCGCCGCGGGCATGCCCCTGGGCATCGAGCCGCTCCACCCGATGATGGTCGCCGACCGATCGGTCATCACCACGCTCGGCGAGGCGAACGACCTCGTCGACCTCATCGACAGCCCCACCGTCGGGGTCGTCGTCGACGCGTACCACGTCTGGTGGGACCCGTATCTCGAGGAGCAGATCCGGCGCGCGGCCGGGCGCATCCTCGGGCTCCACGTGTCGGACTGGGTGGTGCCGATCACGGACCAGCTCGCGAGCCGCGGGATGATGGGCGACGGGTGCATCGACCTGGCCGGGCTCGTGCGGTCGGTGCGGGGCGCTGGGTATGCCGGTCCGGTCGAGATCGAGATCCTCAGCGACCACTGGTGGTCGCAGCCGCCCGCGCAGGTGCTCGACCTCGCGCTGGAGCGGTTCGTGTCGGCGATCTGATGCGAGACGGGATGCGCGCATCCAGGGCCCCGATCCTCCCGGCCCGCGCGCTCGGGGCAGGGTGCGCCGGGTGACTCGAGTCCGCGTCGTCGATGCCGATGCAGCCGCGGCCCTCGTCCCCGACGGCGCGGTCGTCGCGCTCACGGGCTCCGGCGGCGGCCTTCTCGAGGCGGACGAGATCCTCGCCGGCATCGAGCGCCGCTTCCTCGCCGTCGGCCACCCGCGGGACCTCACCGTCGTGCACGCGCTCGGGATCGGTGATGGCGTCGAGCGCGGCATCAACCGGTTCGCCCACGAGGGGCTCGTGCACAGGGTCATCGGCGGCCACTGGACGTGGTCCCCGCGGATGCAGCGGCTCGCGCGCGAGGAGCTGATCGAGGCGTACACGCTGCCCTCGGGCGTCATCAGCATGCTCCTCCGCGAGAGCGGCGCCCGGCGACCGGGCCTCTTCACCCGGGTCGGCCTCGATTCGTCCGCCGACCCGCGCCGAGGTGGCGGCAGGCTCAACGCCCGGGCGACCGGCGACCTCGTCCGCCTGGTCGAGTTCGACGGCCTCGAGTACCTCCACTACCTCCCGCTGCGCGTGGACGTCGGGATCGTGCGCGGAAGCGTCGCGGACGAGCGGGGCAACATCAGCTTCCGCGACGAGCCGGCGGTGCTGGACAGCCTCGCCGTCGCGATGGCCGCGCGCGGGAACGGCGGGATAGTCCTCGTCCAGGTGAAGGCGCTCGCGCGCGAGGGGAGCCTCGACCCGCAGCTCATCCGCGTGCCCGCGCCGATGGTCGATGTCGTCGTCGTCGCCCCGAACCAGTGGCAGACGTACGCGGCCGAGCACGACCCGGAGCTCTCCGGCATGCTCCGCCCGGCGATCGCCCGGCCCGAGCCCGCGCCGGCGGCCCTCGATTTCCGCGCCGTGATCGCGCGGCGTGCCGCGCTCGAGATCTTCCCCGGCGACGTCGTGGACGTGGGGTTCGGCATGAGCTCCGGCGTCGTCGACGTCCTCCATCAACACGGGCGGCTCGATGACATCGACCTGTGCATCGAGCAGGGCGCGATCGGTGGCCTGCCGGTGGGCGGTGACCTGTTCGGCGTCAGTCGCGGCCCCCTCGCGCTGCTGTCCTCCACGGCGCAGTTCGACCTCTTCGCCTCCGGGATGCTCGACGTCAGCGCCCTCGGCATGGCGGAGGTCGATCGGCACGGCAACGTGAACGTCAGCCGGATCGCGGGCAACGCGGTCGGCACCGGCGGGTTCGTCGACATCTCCCAGGGGGCGGCGCGGACGGTCTTCTGCGGGACCTTCACCGCGCGCGGCCTCCGGGCCGAGGTCGCGGACGGACGGCTCCGGATCCTGGCGGAGGGCTCCCTCCACAAGTTCGTCCACGAGGTCGACCAGGTGTCATTCAGCGCGCGGCTCGCCGCCTCGGAAGGGCGCTCCGCGCTCTACGTGACCGAGCGGGCCGTCTTCCGGCTCGATGGCGACGGGCTCACCCTCGTCGAGGTGGCCGAGGGCCTGGACCCCGGGCGCGACGTCATCGCCCACATGGACTTCGCCCCGGCCGTCGGGGAGATCCGTCCGATCCCGCCAGCCGTCTTCGGCACGGGCCCGCTCTGGCCCGATCCCGCACCGGGCGGCCCGCAGGGCGGGCGCCGGACCCACGAAAGGAACCTCCCGTGAGCAGCACGACCGACAGCGCCATCGATCGGGCGGCAGGCCCGCGGGTCTACGGCCAGTTCATCGACGGCGCCATGACGGACCCGTCGGAGCGCCTCATCGACCGGCGCGCCCCCGGGACCGGGAAGCTCATCGCCCGCTACTCGGACGGCTCGATCGACGACATGGAACGCGCGATCACCGCGGCCCGGGGCGCGTTCGACCACGGCGAGTGGCCGCACCTCTCGGGGATGGACCGCGGCCGCGCGCTGCTCCGTCTGGCCGAGGCGATGCGCGACAACAAGGCACTGCTCGCCGAGATCGAGGCCGAGGAGGTCGGCAAGGCCATCCGCATGGCGCGGGGCGACGTCGACGGCAGCGTCGGCCTCGTCGAGTTCGCGGCCGCGCTGGCGATGGCGATGCATGGCGACGCGCACACGAACCTCGGCCCCGACTTCACCGCTCTCGTGGTCCGCGAGCCCGCCGGCGTGGTCGGCCTCATCACGCCGTGGAACTTCCCGCTCCTGCTCCTCGCCCAGAAGCTGCCGTTCGCGATCGGCGCGGGCTGCACGACCGTCGCGAAGCCGTCGGAGTTCACCTCCGGCACCACCGTCGAGATGGGCCGTCTCTGCGGCGAGGCCGGCATCCCGCCCGGCGTCTTCAACGTCGTCACCGGCTTCGGCCCCGTCGTGGGCCAGGCGCTCGTCGAGAGCCATGCGGTGGACATGGTCTCGTTCACCGGCAGCACGCGCGTGGGCCGCGGCATCGTGGAGGCGTCGAAGGGCAACCTCAAGCGGGTCTCGCTCGAGCTCGGCGGGAAGTCGGCGAACATCGTCCTCGACGATGCCGACCTCGACGACGCGGTGGACGGCGTGATGTTCGGCATCTACTTCAACGGCGGCGAGTGCTGCGTCTCCGGCTCCCGGCTCCTGGTGCACGAGTCGATCGCGGACGACTTCCTCGCAGCGCTCGTGGATCGCGTCGGCCGCCTCCGCGTGGGGCAGCCGCTCGACGAGACGACCGACGTCGGCGCCATGATCCACGAGGGTCACCTCGGGAAGGTCCTCGCCTACGTCGACACAGCCGAAGAGGAGGGCGCCCGGATCATCGCCGGCGGCCACGTCCTCACGGGGGACCAGTACGGCGGCGGTCTCTACCTCGCGCCGACGGTCATCGATGACGTGCGGCCCCGCTCTCGTGTCTTCCAGGAGGAGATCTTCGGGCCGGTCCTCGCCGTGACGCGCTTCCGCGACGTCGACGAGGCGATCGCCCTCGCGAACGACGTGGAGTACGGCCTGGGGAACACGGTCTGGACGAAGAACATCGACCGCGCCCTCAAGGTCGCTCGGGCGGTCCGCAGCGGGACCGTCTGGGTGAACACGACGATCGACGGCGCGCCGCAGCTTCCCGGTGGCGGGATCCGCGCCAGCGGGTACGGGCGTGAGATGGGCCAGGCCGGGTTCGACGAGTTCACCGAGCTCAAGACGATCCAGATCCGCACCGGCAAGCGGGACCCCTACTTCAAGGTCTGACGGCGCCCAGTCGCTTCCTTGCCCCTCGGCCGGCCGGCCGGCAGCGCGCCACCACGGCCGGTCCGCCGGCCGGCCCCGGCTCGAAGCGCACGATGAGTGCGATCAGGAGTCGGCGCTGGGTCCCGCAGGCACCCGCACGGGCCGTCCGCTCGTCCAGGCCTCCGCCATCCGGAGGGCCAGCTCCTGGTCCCGTGCCGCCTCCGCAAGGCTGCAGAACGATGGGCCGCCCTCCACGTACGCGGCCATCCGCGAGAGGCAGGTCGCCACCGCGATCTCGTCGTCGGCCAGGCGAGCCGGGGCGAAGGGGTCGCGGTAGACCCATTCGTCCCCGAGCGTGACGCCCACGTGGTGCAGGCCCTCCAGGTCGCCGTCGTGACCGGTATCGCGGCGAGCCAGCTCGATCGTCACCGGCGTCTTCGCGTCCCGGAGGAGCCGGACCGTCATGCCGTCGATCTCGCCGCGCTCGCCACGGACCAGGACCCGCGGCGCGCGGATCCACGAGAAGTACTGGTCCGGGGTGAAGTCGTAGACGCCGAGGCGACCGTCGAAGTCGAGCCACGCGATGACCTGCTCGGATGGCCCGATCCGCTCCTCGGTCGGGGGGCCCGCCCGGTCGGGCCCGGCGACGATCGGCGAGACGAACCGCAGAGCGGTGATCGTCACCGGCTCGAACCCGATGCCGAGGTATCGCCGCAGCAGGTCGATCCCGTGGTAGTCGTGCGCCACGGAGACCTGCGCCTGCGCCACGGTACCCAGCGCTCCGGAGCCGATCACCGCCAGCCGGGCGGCGTGGTGCGGCTGGAACTGGTACTGCTCCGCCACCTGGATCCGCGCGCCCGACGCGGCGAGGTCACCGAGTGCGGCCAGGCCCTCCAGGTCCGGTGCGGGCGGCGTCTCGGCCAGGACCGGCGCCCCGCCGCCGGCGAGCTCGCGCACGAGACGTGGTGCGGCGGTCGGCGGTACCGAGACCACGACGAACGCCGAGCGATCGGCCAGCAGCTCGTCGAAGGAGGAGTGGACCGGCACGCCCCAACCACCAGCGACCCGGGCCGCCCGACCCGGGTCCGTGGTCATGACACCCGTGACCCGGAACCGATCGGGCAGGGCATGGGCGACCCGGAGGTAGAACTCCGCGCGCCACCCAGCTCCGGCGATCGCGAACGGCACGATGTCCATCGGTACTCCCCGCGACCCGGCGCGCCCGAGGCCAGCCCGGCCCCGTTCCGCGCGACCGGCGCGAGACCCGCGCGTCGCCTAGGAGACGGGCTTCTTCGGCAGCTTCGGCTGCTTGGGTTTCGGCGGCCTCTTCGGCGTCTTGTCGCCCACGTGACACCTCGTGCTCTTGAACCTGTGGCGGCCGACCGCGTGGCTCCCGGCATCGACGGCCAGCGCCATGCGGCTGTCGCCTCTGCGCGCCGCGACGGCGCCGCGGCGGATGACCGGCCCGACGTCCCGGTGAGGTCTGGAGCGCCGAGTCATCCCTATTGTGACGCATGCGCCGTGCCCGGCGTGCCTGCCCTCCGCCGGGGAGCCGACTCACCCGTGTCGCAGGGCGGCGTAGTCGGGCTCGTTGCCGGGCTTCCACTTGACGTTGCAGCCGAGGCTGGGAAGCTGGGGCTCGGGCACCGGCGTGCCGGCAAGGACCGCGTCGAGAGCGGCACGGAGGTCGTGGCCGGTCACCGGGACGTCGTTGCCGGGGCGGGCGCCGTCGAGCTGCCCCCGATAGGCGAGCCTGCGGTCCGCGCCGAAGAGGAAGAAGTCCGGCGTGCACGCGGCGTGGTAGGCCTTCGCCACGTCCTGTGCCTCGTCGTACAGGTAGGGGAACGTCGCCCCCATGGCGGCCGCCACCTCGGCCATGCGCGCCGGGCCGTCATCCGGGTACATCGCGACGTCGTTGCTGCCGATGGCGACCACCGCCACGCGCCGGGCCTGGTAGTCCGCGGCGACTCGGACGATCTCCTCCCCGACGTGCTGCACGTACGGGCAGTGGTTGGACAGGAACATGACGAGCAGCGCGGGGCTGCCCGTGAAGTCATCGGTCGAGACGAGGCGCCCCGCCGGGTCGGGCAGCTGGAATCCCGGGGCGCTCGTGCCGAGCGGGAGCATCGTCGACGCGGTAGCGGCCATTGTCGTGCCTCATGCTTAGGGTGCGGTACGGGCAGGAGCCTCCTGTGGTCGTCGATTCTCGCCGTTCCGGCGAAACATCGCCGGGCGCGACCGTCCCCGACCGTGAGGCTCGGAGCTGTCCTCGGTGATCCGCTCGCTCGCCCGCATCGCCCCCGCCGCGGCTCGCCGGAGCCGGCGGCTCAGCGGGGCGGCGGTCCGGCCACGACCCAGCTGGAGCCCTCGGCGCCATCTCGAACCTCCACGCCAGCGTCGGTGAGTCGCTGGCGGATGAGGTCGGCCGTCGCCCAGTCGCGCGCTTCCCGGGCTCGGGCGCGCAGGGTGAGGAGCGCCTCGACGAAGGGGTCGACGATCGCTCGCGGATCCGCGCCACCGGTCGCCGCCCTCTGGCCGAGCCGGGCGATGAGCGCCCGGAAGGTCGACCGGGCGTTGTCGAGGTCGGGACTGTCCTCGCCGGCGCGGATCCGGGCTTCCATCGCCGAGTCGAGGTCGAGGAGCGCCGCGACGGCGGCCCGGCAGTCGCCGAGTCCGAGTGCGACGATGAACGCCCCCTCCAGGTTCGCCATCTCGTCATGCAGGGGCTCGGTCGCCCTTGGCGCCGGCGCCCCGGCAGGATCCCCGGCGGGCCGGCCGTCCGCGCCGTGCTCCAC
>JBAWVU010000076.1:0-9360 GCA_037147135.1 Chloroflexota bacterium | reverse complement strand
TCGTCGTCGTGAGCAGCGCGGAGACGCCCACGATGTCCGCGCCCACTTCGCGCGCCTTCGCGACGAACGTCTCTACCGGGACGTCGACGCCGAGGTCGTGGACCTCGAAGCCGCTCGCCGAGAGCATGGTGCCGACGAGGTTCTTGCCGATCTCGTGGATGTCGCCCTTCACCGTCCCGATGACGACGCGCCCGCGGATGCTGCGCACGGCCGACCGCTCGGCCATCGCCGGCTCCAGCACCGCGAGCGCGGCCTTCATCGCGCGAGCCGCGAGCATCATGTCGGGGAGGTACATCTCCCCGGTGCTGAAGCACGAGCCCACGTGCGAGAGCCCCGCCACGTAGCCCTCGTCGATGGCGACGAGCGGGTCCATCCCCGCCTCGAGCCCCGCCCTCGCGGTCTCCGCCGCCGCGTCCTGGTCCCCGTCGACGATGCTCGCCCGCATCGCCGCGAGCAGATCCTCGTACACCGCTGTCTCCTCCGTATGCCGTCCGCCTGTCGCTCGCCGCTCACCGCTCATGACGGAGGAGCATCACAGCCCGGCGGTCGCCTCCGCCCGCTCGACGATAGCCCGGATCGCTGCCGCGACGTCGGGCTGCAGCGGCTCCGGCTGGTGGGCGGCGAGGAGCGCGTCGACCCGCACGGCCGCCCGCTGCTCGAGGGTCATGCCGCCCCTGGACCGCCAGCCTTCATACGTCCCACGCTCGAAGAGGGACGGGTACCAGCGGTCTCGGAAGTGGTCGAGCGTGTGGTCGGTCTCGAGGAAGGAGCCCTCGACCCCGAGCGCGTCGATGTCGTCGATCGCGAGCGCATCGTCGGAGAGGTCGACCGGCGCCGTCGCGGCGCGGATCCATCCGACGATCTCGTCGCACACCGCCATCTGCGCGAGCGACCCCGTGAGGCCCGACTCGAGGTAGCCGCAGTCGTGGGTGAGCTGGCCGCCGGCCATCGCGACCGCGAGGAGCGTGAGCGCCGCCTCCGCCGCGGCCTGGCCATCGACGATCTTCCCGTCGCTCCCGCCGGCGAGGCTGAACATCGGGAGGCCGTACCAGTGGGCGAGCGCGACCGCCGGTCCGCATGCGTCCGGCCCGCAGTACGGGTCGACCATCGTCATGAGGTCGAGCCCGTCGCCCCCGAACCCGGGGATGACGATGGGCGCTCCCTCGCGCACGAGCTGGCTCAGCACGACGCCGATGAGCACGCCAGCCGTGTTCAGCGCGAGCGTCGCCCCGACCGTGACCGGCCCGGTGGTGCCGCCCGACGTCACGGGGATCCAGAGGAACGGGTAGCCGCGCTCGGAGAGCCAGAGGAGCTTCCGCAGCTCGCTCTCGCCCTGGAGGAGCGCACGGGTGACGTTGACGTACGTGGCGACGAACGGCCGCTCGCGCAGCGCGCCGGGGCCGCCCGCGACCGCCTCCGCCATCGCGAGGCCGTCCTCCATACCGGACGGCTCGTAGCTGACCAGGACGATCGGCTTCGTCGTCCCCTCGATCATCGCGGCCATCTGGTGGCGGTCCGCGATGCGACCGTCCACGTCGCCGGGGATGAAGAGCGACATGATGAAGTCGAGGTTGGGGAGGGCGTCGACGAGCGCGATCCCCTCGCGGAGATCGGCCAGCGACGGGGTGCGGCGCTCGCCTGTCCGGTGGTCGAGGATGTGGAGGCAGTCGGAGCCGGGACCCGCGTACCACGTCCTGCCGCCGAGCTCCATCGCCGGGCGCCCGAGGCGGTCGTAGAGGGTGACGCCGCGCGGGGCCACCGACAGCGCCCACGTCACGAGGTCGCGCGGGATCCAGACCCGATCCCCGTCGGTGCGCGCCCCCGCGTCGGCGAGGAGCCGGACCGCCCGCCGCTCCATGAGCCGGGCGCCGGTCCGCTCGAGGATCCCGAGCGCGGCCTCGTGAACGCGCGCGCTCGCGCCCGGTTCGAGCCGTGCGTACGGGACGCCTCCGATGACCGCGTCGCGCATGCGAGACCTCGAGGGACAGGGGACCCCGACCGGGTGACGATGGCAGCCCGGCGTCGGGGGCGGCAAGTGAAGGATGGCACGTTGACGCCTCCGGGGTGGGCTGCACGGGGACGTGGACCGATGGTCACGGGAGCGGGTCCCTCGCGTACGATCGTCGAAGCCCAGCTCCGCGTCCACTGTCGCGCGCCCCGACCGAGACCGGCCGGGACCCGATAGCGGCCGCGGCCGCTATCCTTGTGTTCCGTGCCGCCGTGCCCGCTCTTCGGTGCGCCCATCACCGGATCCACCTCTGGAGACCACATGAAGGTCGGAGTGCTCAAGGAGACCCTGCCGGGCGAGCGACGCGTCGCGCTCGTCCCCGAGGTCGTCGGCAAGCTCAAGGCCGCGGGCGTCGACGTCGTCATCGAGAGCGGCGCGGGCGTCGAGGCGTCGTTCCCCGACGCGATGTACGTCGAGGCCGGGGCCTCCATCGCACTCACCGCGGACCTCTACGAGCACGCGGATGTCCTGCTCAAGGTGCAGAAGCCCACCGAGGCCGAGGTCGCGAAGCTCCGGTCGGGACAGACGCTCGTCGGGCTCCTGTCCCCGCTCATCGACCCGCAGCTCATGCAGACGCTCGCGGGAAAGGGCGTGACGGCGATCAGCCTCGACGCGATCCCGCGGACGCTCTCGCGCGCGCAGACGATGGACGTCCTCTCGTCGCAGGCGAACATCGGCGGCTACAAGGCGGTCCTCGTGGCAGCCGAGGTCTTCGGGCGGTACTTCCCACTGCTCACGACGGCGGCCGGGACCGCCAAGCCGGCGAACGTCCTCATCCTCGGGATCGGCGTCGCGGGGCTCCAGGCGATCGGCACGGCGCGCCGCCTCGGCGCAGTCGTGAAAGCGTACGACGTCCGGCCGGAGACCAAGGAGCAGGCCGAGTCCCTGGGCGCACAGTTCGTCACGCTGAAGACCGCGATCGACGCGACCGGTGCCGGCGGCTACGCGCGCGAGCTCACGGCCGAGGAGCGCGCCGCCCAGCAGTCCGAGCTCAACGCGATCATCGGGACGATGGACGTCGTCATCACGACAGCGCAGGTCCCGGGACGCAAGCCGCCGGTGCTCGTCACCGCCGCCGCGGTGCGCGGGATGAAGCCGGGGTCCATCATCGTGGACATGGCCGCGAGCGCCCTCGGGGGCAACTGCGAGCTGAGCCGGGCCGGCGAGACGGTCCGGACGGACAACGACGTGACGATCATGGCGCCGGAGAACCTCCCCGCCAGCGTGCCCATCAGCGCGAGCCAGTTCTACGCGCGCAACGTCACGACGCTCCTCCTTCACCTGCTGAAGGACGGCGCGCTCGACATCGAGCTGACGGAGGAGATCACCGCCGGCGTCGTCATCACGTACGGCGGCCAGGTCGTCCAGCCGGCGACCGCGAAGCTCCTCGCGCCCGCCCCTGCCGCCGGAGGTGCCGCATGAGCGAGCTCACCGCGCTCCTGTTCCCGATCACCATCTTCGTCCTCGCGATCCTGTGCGGGTTCGAGGTCATCAGCAAGGTCCCGGCGACCCTCCACACGCCACTCATGTCGGGCGCCAACTCGATCCATGGCATCGTGCTCGTCGGCGGCATGTTCATCGCGGCCAGCGCCGACGAGCCGATCGCGTACCTCCTCGCGTTCGTCGCGATGGTCTTCGGGGCGGCGAACGTCGTCGGCGGCTACGTGGTCACGGACCGGATGCTCCAGATGTTCCGGAAGAAGCCCGTGGCCCCCAAGGTCGGGCCCGATGGCGCCTCCGGCGCCGCGAAGGCGTAGGCGGGACCCGACGATGTCGTACGAGAACGTCTACCCGTTCGTCTACCTCGCGTGGCTCGCCGGGGCCGCGTGCTTCGTCCTCGGCCTCCACTACATGAACAGCCCCGCCACGGCTCGGAACGGCAACCGGCTCTCGGCGGCCGGCATGGCGATCGCCGTCGGGTCGACGGCGATCCTCCTGCTCGTCCAGGGGATCTCTGTCGGCGCCTGGGCGATCATCATCGTGGGCTTCCTCATCGGCGGCGCCGTCGGCCTCTGGACGGCGCGCACCGTCCCCATGACCGCGATGCCTCAGCTCGTCTCGGTCTTCAACGCGGTCGGCGGGGGCGCGGCCGCGCTCGTCGCCATCGACGACTTCCTCGCGCACGGCACGGCCGGCGGCGCGAACGTCTCCACGACGCTCTTCGTCGTCCTCGGCGTCGTCATCGGTTCCGTGACGTTCTCCGGCTCGCTCATCGCCTCGGGCAAGCTCCAGGGAGTGATCCGCGGGAAGCCGATCATCTTCCCCGGCTCGCGCCTGCTCACGATCGCCATGGGCCTCGTCGCCCTCTTCGGGACGTTCGGGCTCGTGTTCACCGCGACAGGGACCGTCGTGCTCGACCCGCTGGTCGCGGACCTCGTCCTCCTCGCGATCATCGGCTCCGCCCTCGTCTTCGGCGTGACGATGGTCCTGCCGATCGGCGGCGCGGACATGCCGGTCGTGATCTCGCTCCTCAACGCGTTCACGGGCACGGCGGCGGCGATGGCCGGCTTCGCCATCGACAACCCGGTGCTCATCATCGCGGGTGCTCTCGTCGGCGCCTCGGGCGGGATACTCACGAAGCTCATGGCCGACGCGATGAACCGCTCGATCCTCAACATCATGATCGGCGGCTTCGGAGGCGGCGAGAGCGCCGTGGCGGCCACGGGAGGCGGCGCTGGGGGCTCGGTCCGGGCGATCGGGGCGGACGACGCCGCGATCCAGCTCGCGTACGCGCAGCTCGTCATCATCGTCCCCGGCTACGGCCTCGCGGTCGCCCAGGCGCAGCACGCGTGCCGCGAGCTCGGTGAGCTCCTCGAGGAGCGCGGCGTGGACGTGGAGTACGCGATCCACCCGGTCGCCGGCCGGATGCCCGGTCACATGGATGTCCTCCTCGCCGAGGCGAACGTCCCCTATCCCATGCTCAAGGAGATGGACGAGGTCAACCCGGACTTCGACCGGGCGGACGTCGTGCTCGTGGTGGGCGCCAACGACGTCACGAACCCCGCGGCGCGGCGGCCCGGCAACCCCGTCTCGGGGATGCCGATCCTCGACGTTGACCACGCGAAGTCGATCATCGTCATCAAGCGCTCGATGGGTCGCGGCTACGCCGGCATCGACAACGAGCTCTACACCAACCCCAAGACCGGGATGCTCTTCGCCGACGCGAAGGAAGGGCTCGCACAGCTCACCACGGCGGTGAAGGCGCTCTAGGCGACAGGCGACCGGTCGGGGTCGACCGGCGAGCTCAGGCGGGGTCGGCGGCAACCTCAGGCGGGGTCGACCTGCTCGTCCGCGAAGACGACGCGCGTCCACGACTCCGGGCGGTGGGTGTCGTAGCGGCCGTGGGGCGTCCAGCACCAGGCCGGGTGCGGCGTGAGCTCGCGCCCGCCGAAGACGAGCCGCTCGAACCGGCCGAAGAAGATCCGCCACTCGTCGCCGGGGCGCGGCGGGATCGCCCGTCCGCCCGCGAGATGGGTCATCCCCGACCACGGGAACGCCACCTCGACGGTCCAGCCACGGTCCACGTCCGTATCGTCGTTGAGTGTCCCGTCGACCGTCACTGCCGTCCGCAGACCCGGGAAGTCCCACTCCCGGAACGCCCAACGGGGCCCGCGCGGATGGCCGCCGCGCCAGAACGTGGGGCCGGTCCGGTCGTCGTCACCGGCGAAGGAGAGGGCGTGGCGCGCGACGAGGTCGAACTCCGCGACGTCGAACCGCGAGCCCGGCCCAAAGCCGTCCTGCCAGATGAAGAAGACCTCGTAGATCGTGCCCAGCGCGTTGATCTCGAACTCGTAGTAGCAATCGCCGCCGTCGATGAAGACCTCGACGTCGTTCTCGAGGAAGACGAGGCCGTCGCGCTCGCGCACGTCGGCGCGGACGAACGGCTCCTCGATCCAGAACCGGACGTGCAGGGCATCGTCGTCCCAGAGCGCGGCGGCGCGGGTCTCGAACAGCCCGGGGTCCCCGGTCGCCATGTCGGCGAACCGCGGCGATCGGGGCGCGCGGTCCCAGGCGCGATCGGGCCCGGTCCGGCGCACCACGTAGGCGCCAGCGGCGCCGGCCTCCGGCTCGCGCTCCGTCACGCGGGGTCCACCAGCTCCATCCGGATCCGCTTGTTGATCCGGCCCTTGCTCTCGTAGCCGGTCACGTGGATGGAGCCGACCTCCGACGTGCTCGCGACGTGGGTGCCGCCGTCGGCCTGGAGGTCGAGGCCGACGATCTCGACCGTCCGGATGACCTCGATGCCGGGCGGCAGGAGATTCACCTTGGTCCGGATGAGGTCGGGGATCGCGAAGGCCTCCTCGCGCGGGACGAAGCCGATGCGGATCGCGCGGGCGAGGGCGAGCTCGGCGTTGACCTTCGCCTCGATCCCGGCGACGAGGTCGCCGCTCATCGTCTCGAACTCGAAGTCCATCCGCCCGGCGCCGGGCTCCATGTTCCCGCCGGTCACCAGGGCGCCGTGGTCGCGCCAGACGACGCCGCAGAGCACGTGGAGCGCCGTGTGCGTGCGCATGAGCCGGTAGCGGCGCTCCCAGTCGAGGTCCACCTCGTAGAGGCCGGCGGTTCCGATGTCCGGCGGCTCGGCACCCTGTTCCAGCTCGTGGACGATGTCGTCGCCGACCTTGCGCGCGGAGACGACGACCCACGTTCGCCCGTCCGACGCGCGGATGGTCCCGCGGTCCGCCGGCTGGCCGCCGCCGCCGGGGTAGAGGACGGTCCGATCGAGGACGACGAGGGCACCCTTCCCCTCGTCCGCGGGCTGGACCTCCCGGACGGAGGCCGCGACCGTCCGGAGGTAGGCGTCCGAGTAGCAGATGTTCTCGCTCACGCCACCGATGCTAGCAGCCCCGGATGGTCACCGGAGGGGCACCTCTCGAGGCTACGATGCGTCCATGACGGAGCCTGGGGAGACGACCGCGACGCTGGCGCTCGCCGCCGGGCCGGTCGTGACGCCCGACGAGCGGCGGGCGATCGAGCGGTGGTTCGTCGCCCACGGCATGCCGAACTTCATCCGCGACTACACGGCCGCGCGCAACGTCTGGACGCGGGCCCTTCCGGCGCTCATCGCCTGGTACGCGATCGGGGTCTTCGCAGGGGTCCGGGACGAGGGCACGCCGGAGGAGGACGTGGCCGTCATCGGCCTCGCGATCGCGATCCTGCTCGGCGGCTGGCTCGTCCTCAACCGGTACCGCGGCACGCCGCTCTTCTCCCGTCCGGACCGGATCGGCTGGCTGGAGATCGCCGGCTTCCTCGTGCTCCCGGCGGCGATCCCGTTCGTCATCCAGGAGGACCCGGGCCAGGCACTCGTCGTGGTCGTGGGGAACGCACTCTTCCTCGGGCTGGCCTACGCGGTGACCCAGCTGGGTCTCATCGGCATCACCCGGTGGGCGCTCGCGCGCGTGGTCGCCCGGGCGCACGAGGTCTCGCAGCTCTTCGGGCGCGCTCTCGCGCTCCTCGTCGTCCTCATCGGCTTCGCCTTCTTCGACGAAGCGCTCTGGAAGGTCGCCGACCGGGCGGACGGCTTCACGTTGCTCACCATCCTCCTCATGTTCGCCGGCGTAGCCCTCCTCTTCATCTCGACGCTCCTGCCGTCGGAGCTCCGCCGCCTCCAGTCCACCCTCCCCACCGACGAGACACTGGGGATGGCGGAGAGGTCGCCCGCGGCGCCGCTCACGCGCGACCCGCGCGTGGCGGAGTCCATCGACCGCCGCGAGGAGCCGCACCCTCTGGCCCGCCGGGAGATCGTGAACCTCTCGGTGGTCATCCTCGCGAACGAGGCGATCGGGGGGCTCCTGGTCGGGGCGATCGTCGCGGGCGCGCTCGTCGTCCTCGGCCTGGTCGCGGTCCCGCAGGACGTGGCCGAGTCGTGGACGGGGCACGCCGTCGCTCCGCTGGTCGCCGGGTACGGGTCGGTGAGCTGGGAGTCGGTGAAGGTCGCCCTCATCCTCGGAGGCTTCAGCGGCCTCGCGTTCGCGCTCTCCGCGCTCAGCGACGTCGTCTACCGGAAGGATTTCGAGGAGGTGTCGCTGGGCTCTGCGAGGCGCGCGGTGGCGGTCCGCGAGGTCTATCTCACGGGCCTGGAGATCGACGACGAGCTGGCGGGGGCGGAGGAGCCGCCGGGGGTCGAGGGGCCGCCGGACCCCGGCCGCATCGCGTCGCCTACGGGTTCGCCGCGCTCGGGACCGTGAGCTTCCCGACCATGTTCGGGTGCGCCGCGCATACGAACGCGCATGCGAAGTAGTGCGCGCCCGGGTCGAGCCCGCCGATCGTGTACACGATCCGGGCCGGCCCCGCATCGATCTCGCCGGTGAAGACAGCCTCGGCCGTGGCGGCATCGCGCCGTCTGCCCACCCCTGACCTTGGTACTGGTGGAGGCCAGTACCAACTCACTATCGACGTCTACGGAGAATGGAGGATATCTTGGTCCTCCCGCGCCCCCTGCGACCGATCGAGTGGCGCGTGACGGTCGCGATACAGCCGCCGGCCCAGTGGCATGACGAAGGATGGATCCCCGATGAAGGAGAAGATGACCGTCCGGTTCTGGCGCGTGGCGATCGCGCTGAGTTCGCTCGCGGCGCTCGCGATGGCCGCCGGCGCCGGTCGGCGCTGGAGCTGATGACCTCGCAACGAGACCGACGCCCCGATCGCCAGCCCTGACCCCGGTGGCGAGGGCCTGATCGCCACCGGCACCCGCGATCGGACCGACGAGGCCCGGATCCCCCGGATCCGGGCCTCGTCGCGCGCGGCCACGGGGTGGCGGGCGACCCCTTCAGGCGCGGCGCAGCGGCGGGGTCGGGAACGACTCGGTGAGGCCGAGCCGGATCGCGACGGCCGCGGCCTCGACCCGGCCCGAGACTCCGAGCTTGGCGAGGACGCGGCCGACGTGGACGTGGACGGTCCGCTCACTGATGAAGAGACGTTCGGCGATCTCGCGGTTCGTCCGTCCCTCCGCGACGAGGCCCAGCACCTCGTGCTCGCGGCGGCTCAACCCGAAGGGGTCGCGCCGGGGCTCGGTCGTCGTGCCGACGATGGTGCGCGCGAGCGAGCCCGCCGAGACCGTCACGCCGGCTCGGGCGCGGGCTCGGGCGCCGGCTCGGGCGCGGGCTCGGGCTGCGGCCGGCTCGGGGAGCGGGATGAGCACCCGGCCCGCGAGGTCCCGCAGCTCACGAGCGAGCGGCTCCGCGCCGAGGGCGAGCGCGGAACGGTAGGCCGCCTCCAGGCATCGGCGCACCTCCGGCCGCGATCCGCGCGCGTCGGGCCGCGATCCGCGCGCGTCGGGCCGCGATCCGCGCGCGTCGTCGCCCCGGAGCCGCGCCTCCGCCTCGTGCCATCGTGCGCGGGCCGCCTGGTAC
>JBAWVU010000075.1:0-9433 GCA_037147135.1 Chloroflexota bacterium | reverse complement strand
TGGCCGGACCGTTGGCGCCGGCGCCGTCACCAGCATCATCGAGTAGACGATGGCACAGCAGCGGATCCGGATACGCCTCAAGGCGTACGACCACCGGCTCCTGGACCAGTCTGCCTCCCAGATCGTCGAGACCGCGCAGCGGACCGGCGCCGATGTCGTCGGCCCGGTCCCGCTCCCGACCCGGATCGAGAAGTTCACCGTCCTCCGGTCGCCCTTCATCGACAAGGACAGCCGGGAGCAATTCGAGATCCGGACGCACAAGCGGCTCATCGACATCCTCGATCCGTCGGCGAAGACCGTCGACGCATTGATGCGGCTCTCGCTCGCTGCGGGCGTCGACATCGAGATCAAGATGTGATGAACGACCGCACGACCTTCATCGCCGCCCAGCCGGTCCAGGCCAAGGCGGCGCCGAGCACGCGAGCGAGCGCACCTGGAACGTGCGTGAGCGAGCGCGCGCAGAAGCCAACGCAGGCATGGGCCGGGTGGCGGCGATGACCATCGGACTGATCGGCCGCAAGGTCGGGATGACGCAGATCTTCCAGGCGGACGGGACGATGATCCCGGTCACTGCCGTTACGATCGAGCCCAACACCGTCACGCGGCTCCGCACCGATGAGCGCGACGGCTACACCGCCGTCCAGCTCGGCGTGGAGCCGTCCAAGAAGCTCAACAAGCCGCGCAAGGGCCAGCTCAGGGACCTCCCGCCGGTCGCCACCATCCGCGAGTTCCGGATGGACGACGTCGACGCCTACCAGGTTGGCCAGCAGCTCACGGTGGAGCTGTTCTCCGCGGGTGAGCTCGTGGACGTCACGGGCATCGGCAAGGGCAAGGGCTTCTCCGGCACCATCAAGCGGCACAACTTCAAGCGCGGCCCTCAGACGCACGGCTCCGACCACCATCGCGAGCCTGGCTCGATCGGGCCGGGCACGACCCCCGGGCGCGTCTACCGCGGCCTCCGGATGTCCGGGCACATGGGCTCCGAGCGCGTCACGGTGAAGAAGCTCACCGTCGTACGCGCCGACCCGGCGCGAAACCTCCTCCTCGTGAAGGGGGCCGTCCCCGGCGCGCCGAACGCGCTCCTCCTCATCAAGAAGGCCTGAGCGATGCCCCAGACCACGCTCTACACGCGGACCGGCGAGGAGATCGGGACCGTCGACTTGTCGGAGACGCTGTTCGACGCGCCCATCCTCGATGCGGTCATCCACCAGGCCGTGCTCGCCCAGCTCGCCGGCCGACACCTCGGCACGCATGACACCAAGACGCGCGGCGAGGTCCGCGGCGGTGGCAAGAAGCCGTATCGGCAGAAGGGCACCGGCCGCGCCCGCCAGGGCACGCGCAGCGCGCCCCACTACCGCGGCGGCGGCGTGGTCTTCGGCCCGCATCCGCGCTCGTACGCGCAGCGGCTTCCGCGCAGGATGAAGCGCGCGGCCCTCTGCGGCGCTCTCACCGCCAAGTTCGGCGATGGCGCGATCCGCGTCATCGACGGCTTCGGGCTCGATGAGCCCAGGACGCGCGAGCTCGTCGGCGTCTTCGACGCGGTGAACGCGACCGGGCGCATCCTCGTCGTCGCTCCCGGAACGGACGAGGCGCTCCAGCTCTCCGCGCGCAACATCCCGCGGGTGATCGTCATCCGTGCCGACTCGCTCAACGTGTACGACGTCGTCAACGCGGACACGGTCCTCATCGAGCAGCCGGCCCTCTCCCGGATGGAGGAGGTGTACGCATGACGCTCACGGCGCATGAGGTGATCGTCCGTCCCGTCATCTCCGAGAAGTCCATGGACGAGGCGGCTCGCGGCAAGTACACGTTCCGCGTCCACGGGGACGCGAGCAAGATCCAGATCAAGGCTGCGGTCGAGGAGCTCTTCAAGGTGAACGTCACGGGCGTGAACGTCCTCTGGACGAAGGCTCGGGAGAAGCGCCGAAGCAGCAAGCGCGGCCGCATCTCCGGGTTCACCACGCCCTGGCGGAAGGCGATCGTCACGGTCACCGCCGGCCAGAAGATCGAATTCTTCGAGGGGGTGTAGGCATGCCGCTGCGAAGCTACAAGCCGACCTCCCCGGGCCGGCGATCCATGACCCGGTCGACCTTCGAGGAGATCACGACCAAGGAGCCGTTCAAGCCGCTCCTCGAGCCGATGATCCGCGGGTCGGGCCGGAACGACCAGGGCCGTCTCTCCGTCCGCCATCGCGGCGGCGGCGAGAAGCGCCACTACCGGCGGATCGACTTCCGTCGCGACAAGACCGGCGTTCCCGCGAGGCTCGCGACGATCGAGTACGACCCGAACCGCTCGGCGCGGATCGGCCTCCTCCACTACCGGGACGGCGAGAAGCGCTACATGCTCCTCCCGTACGGGCTCAAGGTCGGCGACATCATCGTCTCCGGGCCGGACGCCGAGGCGCGCGTGGGCAATGCCCTGCCGATCTCGAGCATCCCGCTCGGCACGACCATCCACAACGTCGAGCTCGTGCCCGGCAAGGGCGGTCAGATCGTCCGCTCCGCGGGTGCGTCCGCACAGCTCCTTGCCAAGGAGGGCGACTGGTCGCAGATCCGCCTGCCCTCCGGCGAGGTGCGGCGCGTCCCGATCCGCTGCATGGCGACGGTCGGGCAGGTCTCCAACATCGATCACGAGAACCAGAACATCGGCAAGGCCGGGCGTGCCCGCCACATGGGCCAGCGTCCGGAGGTCCGCGGCGTGGCGATGAACCCCCGCGATCACCCGCATGGTGGCGGTGAGGGCAAGAGCCCCACGGGCATGCCCCCCAAGACCCCGTGGGGCAAGCCGGCGATGGGCTATCGGACCCGGCGCAACAAGCTCACCGGGCGGCTCATCGTCCGCTCTCGGCATCGCAAGTAACGCGGAGGAGAAGGAAGCATGTCGCGTTCGGTCAAGAAGGGACCGTACGTCGAGTCGCGGCTTCTCGGCCGCGTCCAGGAGATGAACAAGCGGAACGAGAAGCGGATCGTGAAGACCTGGTCTCGCGCATCCGTCATCTTCCCGGACTTCATCGGCCACACGGTCGCGGTCTACAACGGCCGCAAGCACGTGCCCGTCTACGTCACTGAGAACATGGTCGGCCACCGGTTCGGTGAGTTCGCTCCCACGCGCACGTTCCGCGGGCACGTGCGGAGCGACCGGTCGTCGTCCCCGCGGTAGGGAGCCAGAAGTCACCGTGCGCGTTTCCGCAACCGCCAAGTACCTCCGCGGCTCGACCCGCAAGGCCCGGCTGGTCACCCTCGTGATCAAGGGCAAGCCCGTCGAGGAGGCCGCGGCACTCCTGCGCTTCATGCCCCAGGCCGCCGCGCGCGACGTCGCGCGCGTTCTCAAGAGCGCGACGGCCAACGCGGAGAACAACCACAACCTGTCGGCAGACGAGCTCCACGTCGTCGAGGCCATCGCGAACGAGGGCCCGACGATCAAGCGCTGGAGGCCGCGGGCCCAGGGTCGGGCCTTCCCGATCCACAAGCCGATGACCCACATCACGGTCGTCGTCGGCGACCGGGAGGCCTGAGCATGGGTCACAAGGTCCATCCGTACGGCTTTCGCCTCGGCGTGAGCCGCACCTGGTCTGCGAAGTGGTACGCGGACAAGGACGACTACACAACGCTCCTCAAGGAGGACATCGCGATCCGTCGCCTCATCGACCGGCGGCTCGCGAACGCGTCGGTCGGCCACGTCGAGATCGAGCGCGGCATCAACCACGTGACGGTCACCGTCCACACCGCCAAGCCCGGGATCGTCATCGGCAAGGGCGGTGCGAACGTCGAGTCTCTCCGCAAGCAGGTCGGCGAGCTCACGAACCGCAAGGTCAAGCTCGAGATCAAGGAGATCCGCCAGCCGGAGCTCGACGCGAACCTCGTCGCCGCGAGCATCGCCCAGCAGCTCAACCGGCGCATCGCCTTCCGCAAGGCGATGAAGCAGGCGGTCCAGCGGACGATGAAGGCCGGCGCCAAGGGCGTGAAGGTCGCCGTCTCCGGCCGCCTCGGCGGCACCGAGATGGCGCGCCGGGAGTGGGACAAGGAAGGCCGCATCCCGCTCGGGACGCTCCGCGCGGACATCAGCTACGGGCAGGTCCACGCGCACACGACCTACGGCCGGATCGGCGTGAAGGTCTGGATCTACCGCGGTGACGTGCCGGCCGAGCGCCGGCAGTCTCGCGAGGTCGCCGCCCCGACCGCGGCGCTGGGGGCCTGAGATGCTGCTTCCGCGACGAGTCAAGTACCGGAAGGTCATGCGCGGCCGGATGTCCGGCCAGGCGAAGGGTGGGCACACCGTCGCGTTCGGCGAGTTCGGCCTCGCGACGATGGAGCCGGCGTGGATCACGAGCCGCCAGATCGAGGCGGCCCGGCGGGCGATGACGAGGTCCGTCAAGCGCGGCGGCAAGATCTGGATCCGCATCTTCCCGGACAAGCCGGTGACGAAGAAGCCGGCCGAGACCCGGATGGGTTCTGGCAAGGGCGCCCCCGATCACTGGGTCGCCGTCGTCAAGCCGGGCAGGATCCTCTTCGAGATGGCCGGCGTCGGCCACGAGGAGGCGATGGAAGCCATGCGTCTCGCGAGCCACAAGCTCCCGGTCGCCACCAAGGTCGTCACGAAGGAGGGCGCGGGCGATGGACATCGATAAGCTCCGCGCGCTCACCGACGCCGAGCTCGACCAGGCGCTCGGCGAGGCCAAGCGGGACCTCTGGCAGGCCCGTTTCGAGCTCTCCACCCGACAGCTGAAGGACTACAGCGTGGTCAGCCGCACGCGGCGGACGATCGCGCGGATCCTCACCGTCCAGCACGAGCGCAAGCTCGGCAAGACCGCGTGACCGGGAGGATCCGATGACAGGAACCACCACCATGCAGAGCAAGCGGAAGACCAAGGTCGGGCGCGTGGTCAGCGACCGGATGGACAAGACGATCGTCGTCTCGGTCGAGCGGCTCGCCCGCCATCCGCTCTACAAGCGGGTCATCCGCCTCACGAGCAAGTTCAAGGCCCACGACGAGGACAACATCGCCCGCACCGGCGACACCGTTCTCATCGAGGAGTCCCGTCCCCTGTCCGCCACGAAGCGCTGGCGACTCGTCGAAGTCCTCTCGCGCGCCGGCGAGGCCGCGGCAGAGGCCGGGCCGCTCGTGGGCGAAGAGACGGAGACCGCCGAGGCGATCCACGCCGCTGCGCATCCCGGCAGGCGTCGAGCCGAGGAATCGGCGGAGGAGACCGGGGCGTGATCCAGCAGTACACGCGACTCAAGGTCGCCGACAACACCGGCGCCCGCACGATCCAGTGCATCCGGATCATGGGCCGCTCGACGAAGACGACCGCCGCCGTGGGCGACGTCATCATCGCGAGCGTCAAGCAGGCGATCCCGAACGCGGCCGTGAAGAAGGGCGATGTCGTCCGTGCCGTCGTCGTCCGCACCGTCAAGGAGTACGGGCGTCCCGACGGGAGCTACATCCGCTTCGACGAGAACGCCGCCGTGCTCATCAACAACCAGGGGAACCCTCGCGGCACCCGCATCTTCGGACCGGTCGCCCGCGAGCTCCGGGACAGGAACTACATGAAGATCGTCTCCCTCGCGCCGGAGGTGCTGTGAGATGTCCCGCGCAGCGCAGCCCCCGACCGTGACGAGGGTCCCCGAGATCCGCAAGGGCGACACCGTGCTCGTGCTCACCGGCAAGGACGCCGGCAAGCGGGGCACCGTCGACCGGGTCGTGCGCCCGGATCGCGTGGTCATCGAGGGCCTGAACATCGCGAAGAAGCACCAGAAGCCGCGGCCGCGGGCGAGCCAGTCCGACCGCGTCCCCCAGATGCAGCAGGGCGGGATCATCGACCTCGCCCGGCCGCTCCAGATGAGCAACGTGATGATCGTGTGCGGTCGCTGCGACAAGCCCACCCGCGTGGGGCACACGATCCTCGAGACGGGTGCCTCGATCCGCGTCTGCAAGCGCTGCGGCGAGCCCCTGGAGGTGGTGGCCAAGTGAGCAGCCGCCTGAGGGCCCGGTACCACGAAGAGGTGGTCCCGTCGCTCGTCAAGCAGTTCGAGTACACGAACCCGATGCAGGTGCCGCGGCTGGCCAAGATCGTCGTGAACATCGGCCTCGGGGAGGCGCTCACGAACGCCAAGGCGATCGACGCCGCGACGGGTGACCTCGCGACGATCACCGGCCAGAAGCCGATCGTCACGCGCGCCAAGCGATCCATCGCCCAGTTCCGCCTTCGCACGGGCAACCCGATCGGGCTGAAGGTGACGATCCGCGGCGAGCGGATGTGGGACTTCCTCGAGCGCCTCACGGTGCTCGCGCTGCCTCGCATGCGCGACTTCCGGGGGATCCCGAGCAAGTCCTTCGACGGGCGCGGGAACTACTCGCTGGGGTTCCGGGAGCAGCTGGCGTTCCCGGAGATCGACTACGACAAGGTGGACCGTCTCCGCGGGCTGGAGATCAGCATCGTGACGACGGCGAAGACGGACGAGGAGTCGAAGCGCCTGCTCGAGCTCCTCGGCATGCCCTTCGCCGGCTAGGCGCGGGGAGGGGAGATCGATGGCCAAGAAGTCCATGGTCGCGAAGGCCAAGCGGACGCCGAGACACCCGTCGCAGGGGTATCACCGCTGCTTCGTGTGCGGTCGTCCGCGCGGCTTCATGCGACGGTTCTCGCTCTGCCGCATCTGCTTCCGGGAGCGTGCGCTCCTGGGCGAGCTGCCGGGCGTGACCAAGTCGAGCTGGTAAGGGACCGATGAACATCTCCGATCCGATCGCGGACATGCTGACCCGGATCCGCAACGCGTCCCGGGCGCGACATACCGAGGTCATGGTGCCTGCCTCCCGGACCAAGCGCGAGATCGCCCGCATCCTGGTGGACGAGGGCTTCATCGCCGAAGTCAGCGAGGAGCGCGAGGGGCCCATACCGGTCCTCCGGCTCAGCCTCAAGTACGTCGACGGCAAGGCGCCGGTCGTCTCCGGGCTCAAGCGCATCAGCAAGCCCGGGCTCCGCGTCTACGCGGGCAAGACCGAGATCCCGCGCGTGCTCGGCGGCCTCGGCATCGTCATCGTCAGCACGAGCAAGGGGATCATGACCGGACAGCAGGCGCGATCCGCGCAGCTCGGCGGCGAGATCCTCGCCTACGTCTGGTAGCGGGCAATGTCGCGTATCGGTCGTCTCCCCATCACCGTCCCCGCCGGCGTCGACGTGACGCTCGACGGGACGTTCATCACCGTCACGGGCCCCAAGGGGACCCTCACCCGGACGCTCACCGACCGTGTCACGGTCGGTCGGGAGGACGGGAGGATCCTCGTCACCCGCCAGTCCGAGGACAAGACGACGAAGTCGCTCCACGGCCTCACGCGGACGCTCATCGCCAACATGGTCGAAGGCGTGACGAACGGGTACCGGAAGAAGCTCGAGATCACCGGCGTCGGCTACCGTGCGGCGCTCCAGGGCACGAAGCTGCAGCTCAACCTGGGCTACAGCCATCCGATCGAGATCGACCCCCCGGCGGGGATCGCCTTCGAGGTGGAGACGCCCACGAAGCTCGCCGTGGTCGGCATCGACAAGGAGCTCGTCGGCCAGCTCGCTGCCCAGGTCCGGAGCATGCGGAAGCCCGAGCCGTACAAGGGCAAGGGTGTCCGCTACGCGGGCGAGGTCGTCCGCAGGAAGGCCGGCAAGGCCGGCAAGGTCGGCGGCAAGAAGTGATCCTCCACCAGTCAACGAAGGGAACGCCACGATGACGCAGGCCGGCAGCCGGAGCGCCGCGCGGCAGAAGCGCCACGAGCGGATCCGCCTCAGGCTGGCGGGGACCTCCGAGCGCCCGCGCCTCGCGGTCTTCCGCAGCATCAATCACATCAACGCGCAGGTCATCGACGACAGCATGGGCCGCACGCTCGCCTCCGCCTCGACCCTGGAGAAGGACATCCGGGCGTCGAAGGAGACGAAGACGGCGGAGGCGGCGATCGTCGGGCGCCTCGTGGCCGAGCGGGCGAAGGCCGTCGGCATCGACAGGGTCGTCTTCGATCGGGCCGGGTTCAGGTACCACGGTCGGGTCAAGTCGCTCGCGGAGGCCGCCCGCGAGGCCGGCCTCGACTTCTGAGCGCGAGGAGCGAACGTGGCACGCATCGATCCGGCAAAGCTCACGCTCGAGGAGCGCGTCGTCCAGATCAACCGCGTCGCGAAGGTGGTGAAGGGCGGACGCCGCTTCAGCTTCAGCGCGGTCATCGTGGTCGGCGACGGCAACGGTCACGTCGGCGCGGGCCTCGGCAAGGCAGCCGAGGTCCCGGAGGCGATCCGAAAGGGCGTCGAGGACGCGAAGAAGAACATCATCCGGATCCCCCGCGTCGGGACGACGATCCCGCACGAGATCCGCAGCGAGTACGCCGCTGCCAAGGTGATGCTCAAGCCCGCTTCCCAGGGGACCGGCGTCATCGCCGGCGGCGCCGTCCGCGCCGTCATGGAGGCGGCCGGGATCCGCGACATCCTGAGCAAGGTCCATGGCTCCACCAACCCGGTCAACGTCGTGAAGGCGACGATGATCGCGCTGAGCGAGCTGCGGTCGGCCGAAGAGGTCTCCGCACAGCGCGGCGTCAAGGTCCGCGCGTACATCTCCGGGCAACCGACGGAGGAAGCCTCCGATGGCCGATAGGCTCCGCGTCACCCAGATCAAGAGCACGATCAGCCACATCGAGCGCAACCGGGCGACGATCCGGGCGCTCGGGCTCGGGCGCATCGGACGGACCGTCGTGCTTCCCGACAACGAGTCCGTGCGGGGGATGGTCCGCCAGGTCCGGTTCCTCGTCGCCGTCGAGGAGCTCCCCGAGCGCACGGACCAGGAGAAGGCATGAAGCTCCACGACCTCCAGCCGGCAGAAGGATCCCGCCGGCCGCGGGTCCGGGTCGGGCGCGGTATCGCGGCCGGCAAGGGCAAGACCGCGGGCAAGGGGACGAAGGGCCAGAAGGCGCGGGCCGGTGCGTCGATCCCGCCGTGGTTCGAGGGTGGCCAGACCCCGCTCAGCCAGCGGATCCCCAAGCTCCGCGGGTTCAAGAACCGCTTCAGGGTCGAGTACGAGGTCGTGAACGTCGGCCGCATCTCCGCGTACGCGGAGGCCGACAGGCTCCTCTCCCCGGACGCGGACGACGCCAAGGCCGGCAAGCCGGCACCGTACACGGTGAACCAGGAGATCCTCCACGCGGTCGGCCTCGTCTCCACGCTGGCCAAGCCGCTCAAGATCCTCGGCCAGGGCGACGTGAACGTGCCGCTCTTCGTCGTCGCGGACGCCTTCTCGAAGAGCGCCATCGCCAAGATCGAGGCGGCCGGCGGATCGGTCCAGGCGCTCATGATCCCGAAGGAGCCCCTCGCCGCCCTCGGCGTCGAGGTGGTCGAGGTCGCGATCATCGAGGACGAGACGCGGGCGAGCAAGCCGGCGAAGAAGGCGAAGGCCGTCGGGGCCGAGCCGCC
>JBAWVU010000074.1:0-9452 GCA_037147135.1 Chloroflexota bacterium | reverse complement strand
GCGCAGAACGCACGCTGCTCGGCGGTGAGGGCGGCGGCCTTCTCGTGCAGCGCGTCCGTCCGGACGGCGATCCGCGCGTCGTCGGGCGCGTACGAGTCGAGCCACGCCCGGGCCGCGCGGAGCCGCTCGTCGAGGAGCGCGGCCTCGCGGTCCGTGTGCGCACCGCCCTTCTCCGCTGCGACGCGGGCGGGGATGTCGACGCCGGGGATCTGCGCGAGCAGCGCGAGGTGGGCGAACGCGGGCCTGAACGTCGCGGCGGACGCCAGGTGGTCGGTCGTCGGGTCGATCTCGGTGAGAGCGAAGATCCGGTCGGGATCCGGAGGCAGCTCACCCTTCACCTCGCGTCCCGCCGTGGCCGCCGCGAGACGGTCGAGCTCGTCGAAGAGGCGCGGGATCGCGTCGGTCCCCTCGGGATCGAACTCGATCGCCTGGTTGGGCCGGGGCCGGAGGAAGAGGAGCCGGAGCGGCTCCGGGGGGACGACTTCGGCCATGAGGTGGGCGGACGCGCCGCGACCCTTCGAGGTCGACATCTTGCGCCCGCCGATGTTGAGGAACTCGTACGGGACGTTGAGCGGCGGCTCACGGTCGAAGACCTCGCGCGCGAGCGCGTCCGAGCGGTCGCGCGAGCCGCCGGCCGTCGCGAGGTCCTTCCCGCACGGCTCGACCGTCACGCCGAAGAGGCTCCACTGGGCGGCCCACTCGAGGTTCCACGGCAGCTTCGCCGTCCCGCCGAAGGGCCGGACCCGCCCCGTTGCGCCACAGCCGCGGGCCCACGTCACGTAGTCGGGCTCGCACGCGTACGCGACGGTCTCTCCGTCCCAGTCGCGCGCGATGGTCGTGCCGACCTTGCCGCACGTCGGGCAGATGACGTGGACGGGGAGCCAGCCCTCCGGGCGCTCCACCTTGCTCACGCGCCGGTAGAGGTCACGGACGATCGACGCCCGCTCCAGCGCCGTCCGGATGAACGGGTCCATCTCGCCCGTCTGGTAGATGTCGCTCATCCAGTAGTAGCGGTCTGGGTGGATCCCGAGCCCGGCGAACGTATCGATGAAAGTCTGGGCATGGTGGCGCGCGTACGACGCGTGGCAGTCGCCGGCCTGGTCGGGCACCCGCGAGAGGGGGCGCCCCATCTCGCGCTCGACGGCATCGGGGGTGAGCAGCGCCTGCGCGTCCATCGGGTCGAGGTCGTCGACGCCGTAGAGGAGCGTCGTCTCGACGTCGTGGTCCCGGAGCGCGCGGACGATGACGTCGAGGATGACCGGCCCGCGCAGGCTGCCGACGTGGACGGTCCCCGACGGTGTCTTGGAGTCGTTGACGACCTGCGGGCCCGTGGCGGAGGCGGCCAGCTCGTCGGCCCAGAACATGCTCGGGTCCTCGCTTCGCCGGTGCGCCGCGTCGGCCGTTCGTTCGGCCTGCGGCGTCAGCTGATCGACCTGATCGTGTACGTGTAGTCGCCTGCGGGGACCTTCACGACGACCACCTCTCCGCGCTTCCTGCCGAGGAGCGCGCGGCCCACGGGCGATTCGTTGCTGATCCTGCCGTCGGCGGGCTTCGCCTCGGTCGACCCCACGATCGTGAACGTCTGGACGCCGTCCACCGAGTCGACCTCGACGGTCGATCCGATCGAGACGTGCTCCGTCGCGTGGTCCTCGTCGATGAGGACGGCGCTCTTGATCTTGTGATCGAGCTCGGCGATCCGTCCCTCGACGAAGGCCTGCTCGTTCTTGGCCTCCTCGTATTCGGCGTTCTCGGAGAGATCGCCGTGCTCCTTCGCCTCGCTGATGCGCGCGGCGACCTCGGGGCGCGTGACGGTGACCATCTCTTCGAACTCCGCCCGCAGCCGCTCGAGCCCTTCCCGGGAGACGTACGTGGGCTTGTTGTTCACTGTCCGCTCGATCCTGTGACGGGTGTCGGCCGGCGGACGCCGGTCAACGGGGGAGGCGCCGGATAACGGAACGAACCCCAGGACGCTCGCTCGAGGCGCGCCCGTGGAGTTCGACCCGGCGTATGGTAGCCCGCGCTCGCCCGCGGGTCAAAGCGGAATGGCCGCGTGCTTCTGTGCGCCGGCCCACCCGGGGTCGGCTCCGGCGCCGGCGGGCCGGTCCGGCGAATGCTTCAGACCGCGAGCTCGACGATCCGCGCCCGCACCCGCCGCCGCGCTGCGGCGTCGTGGCAGGCGATGAGGACGGTGTCGTCGCCGGCGAGGCTCCCCGCGACTCCGGCCCAGCGCGCACGGTCGAGGGCCGCGGCGATCGAGTGCGCCGAGCCCGGCAGCGTCCGGAGCACGACGAGCGTCCCCGACTCGGAGACCTCCACGGGCAGGTCACGGAGGAGCGCCCGCAGCCGCTCCTCGCCGCTCGGGTCCGCCTGGACGAGCCGGGGCGGCAGCGCGTACACGTGCGCCCCATCGCGGACCACCTTGATGAGGCCGAGCTCGGCGATGTCGCGGCTGATCGTCGCCTGGGTCACGCGGTAGCCACGCTCACGGAGGGCGGCGGCGATCTCCTGCTGGGTCCGGACCGGCCGCTGGGCGACGAGGTCGCCGATCATCCGCTGCCGGATCTGCTTCATCAGCTCCATCGCGGGTCCAGCGGTGTCGTGGCGGGGAGCGGAGGCGCGCACATGGTCGGGCCCTAGCGCGCGAGCAGCGCCACGACGATGATCGCCGCGAGGACGAGCCGATAGGCGACGAAGATCGTGAGCGGATGGTCGCGCAGGTAGCCCAGGAGGAACGCGATCGCGGCAAGCCCGGTGAGGAACGCCGCGAGCGTCCCGAGCGCGAGCGGCACGGCCGGCATGGCGACCCCGGCTTCGCCGGCGAGCAGCTTGCGGGCCTCGAACACCGCGGTCCCGGCGATGATCGGCGCCGACATGAGGAAGCTGAACCGGGCGGCCGACTCCCGCGTGAGCCCGAGGAAGAGGCCGGCCGAGATGCTGATCCCCGACCGGCTCACGCCCGGGACGAGCGCGATCGCCTGCGCGACGCCGATCCCGACCGCGCCGGGGAATCCCAGGCCGTCGAGCCCCTTCGTCTTCGCGCCCCACCGGTCCGCGATCCAGAGGATCCCCGCCCCGACGACGAGCGCGAGCGCGACGACGGCCACCTGCCGGATCTCCCGCTCGATGATGTCGTTGAGCAGGAAGCCGACGATCGCGGCCGGCACGGTCGCCGCGGCGATGAGCCACGCGAGGCGGCGATCCTGGTCGTCGCGGAAGGATCGGTCGCGGATCGTCGCGAAGAACGCGGGCACGAGGCGGAGCCAGTCACGCCAGAAGTACACGAGCAGGGCGCCGAGCGTCCCGACGTGGAGCATGACGGAGAACGGGAGCGATTCGAGGAACGGGTCGTACCAGCCGAACATGTACGGCAGCACGATGAGATGACCTGAGCTCGAGATCGGGAGGAACTCTGTCAGGCCCTGGACGATCCCGATGACGATCGCCTGGAGCGCGAGGTCCACGACGGCCTCCGGTGGATGCGAAGCCCGGCCGACCCCCGGGATCGGCCGGGCTTCGGGTGCGCTCCTAGCGGACGAAGAGCGGTGCGAGGACGAGGGTGATCGTCGCGAACAGCTTCACGAGCACGTGGAGCGAGGGACCCGCGGTGTCCTTGAACGGGTCGCCGACGGTGTCGCCGACGACGGCGGCGGCGTGCGGCTCGCTCTTCTTGCCGAGGACGTTGCCGGCGTCGTCGCGGAGGTTGCCCGACTCGATGAACTTCTTCGCGTTGTCCCACGCCCCACCACTGTTGTTGAGGACGGTGGCGAGGAGGACGCCGGCGATCGTGCCG
This sequence comes from Chloroflexota bacterium, assembly GCA_037147135.1. Classification (GTDB taxonomy): domain Bacteria; phylum Chloroflexota; class Limnocylindria; order Limnocylindrales; family CSP1-4; genus CAIYQJ01. Next base: position 5,662 of record JBAWVU010000074.1, on the reverse strand, counting down.
ACCATGAGGAAGCCGGCCACGGCCTCGTATCCGAAGACGATCCCGACGACGACCGGCGCGAAGACCGCGATGAGGCCCGGGAGGATCATCTGGCGGAGCGCGGCGCGGGTCGTGATGTCGACGACGCGGGCGTAGTCGGGCTTCTGGGTGTAGTCCATGATGCCCGGCATCTCGCGGAACTGGCGCCGGACCTCGACGATGATCGCCGACGCGGCCGTGCCCACCGCCCGGATGGCGAGCGAGCTGAAGAAGTACACGACCATCGACGCGATGAACGCCGCGAGGAAGACGTTGATGTTCGCGAGGTTCACCGACTCCATGAGGGCGCGACCCTGGCGGAAGAGGATGAGGTTGACCCTGTCGATGTAGGCCGAGAACAGGAGGAAGGCGGCGAGGGAGGCGGAGGCGATCGCGTAGCCCTTGGTGAGCGCCTTCGTCGTGTTCCCGACGGCGTCGAGGCGGTCGGTGATCTGGCGCGCCTTGGCCTCGGATCGGCTGAACTCGGCGATCCCGCCGGCGTTGTCGGTGATGGGGCCGAACGTGTCCATCGCGAGGATGTACGCCGTCGTCATGAGCATGCCCATCGTGGCGACCGCCGTCCCGAAGACTCCGCCGACGTTGTTGCCTTCCAGGTTGACGAGGCCCGCCTGCGAGCCGAGCCAGTGGCTGACGAAGAGCGCGACGACGATCGTGATGGCCGTGACGCCGGTGGTCTCGAAGCCGACCGCGACGCCCGCGATGATGTTCGTCGCCGGTCCCGTCTTCGACGCCTCGGCGATCTCCTTCACCGGCCGCCACGCACCGGACGTGTAGTACTGCGTGATGTAGACGAACACGATGCTCGTCGCGAGGCCGACGAGGCCGGCCCCGAAGAAGTAGACCCAGATCGGGATGCCGTTCGCGCCGGTCTGGCCGTTCGTGCCGCTCATCATCACGTAGGTGACGAAGGCGAGCGCCACCGCCGAGAGCCCGGTCGTCACCCAGTAGCCGCGGTTGAGCATCCCCATCGGGTCGGCGTCCTCGCGACCCCGGATGGTGAACATCGAGATCATCGTCGCGAGGAGCCCGAATGACCGGACGACGAGCGGGAAGAAGATCCACGCCTGCGGGTTCGGCCAGTCGAGCCGGAGCGCGATCCCGTAGACGGCGACGCCGAGGATCATCGCGCCGATGTTCTCGGCGGCCGTCGACTCGAAGAGGTCGGCTCCGCAGCCGGCGCAGTCGCCGACGTTGTCGCCGACGAGGTCGGCGATGACCCCCGCATTGCGCGGGTCGTCCTCCGGGATGCCGGCCTCGACCTTGCCCACGAGGTCGGCCCCGACGTCCGCGGCCTTCGTGTAGATCCCGCCGCCGAGCTGGGCGAAGAGCGCGACGAACGACGCACCGAAGCCGAAGCCGACGATGAGGAACGGCGCCTGGGCGGGATGGTCGAAGCCGCCGAACGCGGCGAACATCCCGTAGACGCCGAGGAGCGAGAGCGAGACGACGAGGAAGCCGGAGACCGCCCCGCCGCGCATGGCGACCTGGACCGCCTCCACGAGGCTGCGCTGGGCGGCGGACGCCGTCCGGACGTTGGCCTTGACGGAGATGTACATCCCGATGATCCCTGAGGCCATCGAGCACGCCGCGCCGACGAGGAACGCGATGCCGGTCCGGATCCCGAGGTCGAGCCCGTAGATGTCCGTCTCGGCGACCTGCTTGGTGTCGACGATCGAGATGACCGCGGTGAGGATGATCGCGCCGAAGAGCGCCAGGATGGCGATCGTCGTGTACTGGCGGCGGATGAACGCGATCGCGCCCTCGAAGATGGTCGCCGCGACCTCCTGCATCGCCGGTGTGCCGGCGTCGCGCCGCAACACGTCTCGCGCGAGGTAGAGCGCGAAGAGCACCGCGATGAGACCCGCGGGCAGGATGATCAGTTCGAGCGTTGTGGCGTCCATCTCAGGGTCCGTCGACCTCCGTGCGAGCAGGTGATCCGCCACCGCACACGGCGGCCGGCACCGGCGGAAAGGACCCGGGAAGGCGCAGATCAGGGTGGGCAGCACCGTGGCGGGCCAGCGAGAGTGTAGAGGCCCGCGGGCGGCCACGGCAAACGGGGAGGTCGGCCGCGACGCCGGGCCCCACCACCTATACTGCCGGTCTTGTGAGCAAACGCCCCCTCGGGTGTCTCTTCGAGATCGTCGAGACGCTCGTCCTCACCCTCATCATCTTCTTCGTCATCCAGAACTTCGTCGCACAGCCGTACCGGGTCGAGCAGCAGTCGATGGAGCGGACGCTCGAGCCGGATCAGTACGTGCTCGTCGACAAGCTCACGCCCCGCTTCGACGACTACAAGCGCGGCGACATCGTCATCTTCGATCCGCCAGAGGGGTGGGTCAGCGGGCACTCCACTCCGTATATCAAGCGGATCATCGGGCTGCCCGGCGACGACATCGAGGTGCGCGACGGGCTCGTCTACGTGAACACCGTCCCGCTCTCCGAGCCCTACACGTACGACTCCCAGCCGACGCTCGTGACCGGGGCCGACTCGACGTGGGTCGTCCCGCCGGGCGAGTACTTCGTCATGGGCGACCACCGCCAGGATTCCGCCGATTCGCGCGTCTTCGGGCCGGTGCCGCGCGAGCGGGTCATCGGCCGCGCGTGGCTCAGGTACTGGCCGCTCAGCACGTTCGGGATCCTCCCGACGCCCACGTACCCGGAGCTCGCCGGCGGGTCCGGCGCCGGCTCGCTTCAGAGCCCGGCACCCGGGACGCCGGAGGCGAGCCCCGCCGGGCCGTGATCGCGATCCTCGGGCTCGTCGCGGCGGTCGTCGTCGTGGGGAGCGCCGTCCTCGCGGTCTCGTCGCGCGACGCGCGGATCGGGATCGTCGGCCTCACGCTCGCATCCGCGGCGACCCCGGTCATCGCCGACCCGCTCCCCGGGGTGATCCCGCTCCTCTTCCGCATCGTCGCCGCCCTCTTCGCCGGCTACCTACTCTGGGTGACGATCCGCGAGACCGACCCCCGGACCGGCAGCACGTCGCTCGGATGGCCGGCCGAGACGGTCGCAGCGGCCGCCGCATTCATCGTCGGCCTCGCGCCCAGCATCCTGAGGTCGGACCAGGCCGGTCCGGCCGGCGCATTCGCCGCGGGCTTCGCGCTCCTCGTCCTCGCGATCGTCCCGGTCGTCTACGGGCGCGACGCGTTCCGTCTCGGCGCGGGGCTCCTGCTCCTCCTCGACGGCGCGTCGCTCCTTCGCGTGGGGATCGCCGGGACGCCGGGGCCGCTCGAGCAGCTTGCCCTCGGCATCCTCGTGATCGGCATCGCCGGCGCGACGTCCGTCGTCGCGTTCAACGCCTTCGCCGTCTCCGGCAGCCTCGACGTGGGGATCGGCCCGGGGCGCGAGGACGGGACGTGACGGGCACGGACCGGTGACGATCCTCGTCTACCTGGGCGTCGCCTTCGGCGCCGGCGTGCTCGGCCTCGTGGCGAGGCGACGGCCTCCCATCTCGATCGGGATCGGCCTCGCGGGGCTCGCGGCGGCCGTCGTCGCCTCGATGCTCATCTCCCCGGGGGAGCGGATCCAGGTCGGCGACGCCGCGCTCGTCGCGAGCGACTTCCAGCGGCTCTTCCTCGTATTCGGCAGCATCGCCGCCCTGGCGATGACGATCATGGCGCTCGCCCACGGATGGCAGCGCAACCTGCCGAGCGCGATGCTCATCGGGCTCGGGGCCCTCGGCCTCGGCCTCGCCCTCACCGACCCGATCGCCGGCCTGGCGGCGACGGCGGCGGCCGGCCTGCCCGGGATCCTCGTCGCGATCACGACCCCGGTGGATGCGCACGGGGTGCAGGCGGCGGCGCGCGAGCTGCGCGCTGTGGCCGTGACAGGTGCGCTCGCGATCGTCGCCGCGGCACTCGTCTCCGGACCGAGCGGGCTCGTCAGCCTCTCCCCCACCATCGTCGGGCTCGCGTACCTCGCCATGGCGATCGCCGTCGCGGTCCGCTTCGGTGCGATCCCGTTCCATTCGCGCGTGGCGCGGGTGACGGGCGCGGCGCCGGGCGCGGCGCTGCCGCTCCTCCTCGCGTGGGCGCCCGCCGGCTTCGCCTCGGCCGCGCTCGTCTGGATCGATCGGAACATCTCGCCGACGGCGATCCCTCTCGACGCGGAGCGAGCCGTCATCGTCGTCGTCGGACTCCTCTGCCTCGTGCTCGGCGTCCTCGCCGCGTCGATCCAGGACGACGTCGAGCACGTCGTCGGGTACTCCGTCATCCAGGACGCCGGGTTCGTCATGCTCGCGCTCACCGTCCTCGAGGTCGGAGGCTGGGAGCCGGCCCGGACCTGGCTCCTCGTGTACGTGGCGACGAAGAGCGCGTTCGCAGGGTGGGCGGTGGCGGTGCACGGGGCGTTCGGGACGGGCCGGATCGCCGAGCTCTCCGGGTGGGCCCGCCGGGCACCCCTCCTGGCGATCGCGCTCGCGGCGATCGTCGTCGCCACCGTCGGCGTGCCCGGCCTCCTCGTCTGGGACGTCCGCTCGAGGATCGCCGACCTCTCGCTCGGGGCACCGCTCGCGCTGCTCGGGCTTGCCGGCGGCCTCGGCTCCCTGCTCTACTACGGGAGGCTCGCACTCGTCGGGGTGCGACCGGCGGGCCCCGTCGTGCTCGCGTACGGCGGCGAGCGACCGCGCGGCCTCGAGAGCGCCCGGCGGGCAGCGGGCGGAGCGACGGCCGCACCGGCGGGAGCGATGGCCGCGAGCACGGGTGCGGCCCGGGGACCGGCCGGGTCGGCACCAGCCGTCACGGACACGCAGCACAGTCCAGCACCCGCTGCCGCCATGACGGCTCCGACTCCCGCAGCCGCCGCGGGCCCCGTGGGCGCCGCCTCGGGAGCCGCGGCCGTGTCGCCCGGTCCCGCGGGCCCGGAGGGGCGCGTCGAGCGGTTCGCGTCGTCGCTCCGGCAGGACCCCAGGGAGCTCACGCAGCGGTGGGCGGTCGAGGCGCTCGAGCGGGCCGGGCTCTCCCCGTCCTCGACCGGGCCGGTCGTCGAGCCCATGCCCGGCGGCGCGACGGCCGCGAAGGCGCAAGCCGCGGAGGGCGATGCGGGTCGGGCCGCTCCGGCACGGCGCGGGCCGGAGGGCGCTGCGCGAGCGAGGAGGCCGTCCGCGGCGGTCGGCCGCGGCGAGACCGCGCACGCTCTGTGGGACCTCAACCGCTCCCTCGTCTCCGCGAGCCTCGCGGTGCTCCTCGCGACGCTCGGCCTCGTCGCCGCGGCGGGCGGGCTCGGCCTCGCAGACGCCGCGCGGGCACCAGCGCCGGCGCCTGGCGGCCCGGCATCATCGTTCTTCCCGGCGCCGTTTGACGCCGGTGACCCGGGGATCGGCGAGCCGAGCGCCACGGCGCCCGCGGTCACGAAGGCGACGCCCGCACCCGAGGCGAGCGCCACCACCGCCACGGAACCCACGACGGCGCCCGCGGTCTCGGGGCCGACGGCGACCGAGCCACTCGCGACGCCGACCCCCTGATCCGGCCGTGCCAGGCCCGACCGGCGACGGCCCCGGCCGGGCCGCCCCTGCTCGGCCGGGCCGCCCCTGCTCGGCTGGGCCGCCCCTATTCGGCTGGGCCGCCCCTATTCGGCTGGGCCGAGCACCCAGCGATCGACCTCGCGGGAGTAGGCAGCGATCTCGCCC
>JBAWVU010000073.1:0-9461 GCA_037147135.1 Chloroflexota bacterium | reverse complement strand
CCCTCCCCGTCCCGACGGCCCCGCCTCGACCGGCATCAGGCGAGGGGCAGCGCCAGCTCGAAGCGGGATCCCCCGTCGCCGCTCTCGGCGCGGACCGACCCACCGTGGAGGTCCATCGTCGCCCGGACGATGGCGAGGCCGAGCCCGCTGCCCGGGTAGGCCGCGGCGTTGCGGCCACGGCGGAAGCGCTGGAACAGTCCGGGCACGTCACCCGGGGGGATGCCGATCCCCGTGTCGCTCACCCAGAGCCGGGCGGAACCCGCCTCGGTCCGCAGCCCCAGCACCACCGTTCCCCCGGCAGGGGTGAACTTGAGCGCGTTGTCGAGCAGGTTGCCGATCGCGGTCTCCAGCTTGTCGGCATAGCCCATGACCGGGACCCCGGCGTCGGGGAGCTCCAGCCGCAGGTCCACGTCCGCCTGGTCGGCACGGGAGGCGACGGCGTCCGCCACGTGTCGCGCGAGCGCGCCCAGGTCCAGCCGCTCGGGATCGCGCAGGGCGTCACGCGCCTCCAGGCGCGAGAGGCGGAGCAGGCCGGACGCGAGAGCCTCGAGCCTGCGCGCCTGTGCCATCGCCCGCGACACCAGGCGGCGCTCGTCGGCGGTCTGGGCACGGGCCTCGGCCAGCTCCAGGTCCGCCTGCAACGCGGTGAGCGGCGTGCCGAACTCGTGCGCCGCGTCGGCCACGAAGCGCCGCAGCGACGTGACCGTCTCCTCGACTCGCGAGGCCATCGCGTTGAACGACGTCGCCAGCTGGCCGACCTCGTCGCCCCGCTCCACGTCGGCCCGGACGTGCAGATCCCCGTGTGCCATCCGGTCGCTGGCGTCGGTGAGGGCTCGAAGGGGCCGGCTCAGCCAGGAGCTGACGAGTGATCCGACGAACGCCGCCAGCAGCACGCCGAGCAGGCTGGCGAGGCCCCATGCCCGCGTCACGCTGACGAGGGCTTCACGCGCATACGCCGGTGCGTCGGAGAGCTCCACGTAGCCGAGGAGCCTGCCGTCCCTCTGGACGGGCCGCTGGATCCTCTGGTCCGAACGGGGCATCGAGGCGGCGCCGGCACTCTCGCCCAGCAGGTCGCCCCCGAGGGGGTCGAGCAAGGGCTGCTGGGCCGACGGCTGCCGGGCAGGGTCCGGCGGTCCGGAGTCGGCGGCCACGGCCCCCGACGGGTCGGTCAGCGTGACGCGGGCCTGCGTGATGACGGCGAGGTCCCTCGCCCGGGAGTCGAGCTCCTTCGGGTCCTTCCAGCTCGCCACGCTCAGATCGCGCACGGCCCGTTCCGCGGCGGCCTCCAGGTACGCTCCCTCGGCCCTCCCGTAGTGGGTCGCGAGGATGGGGACGAGGATCACGCCGATGACGAGGGCGGTGAGGATCGCGATCCCGGCGAAGCTCGCCGCAAGCCGCCAGCGCAGCGAGCGGCGCCGCATGAACGCGACCGGTCCGGTCCCCGTTCCCACGGGCTACGCGGCGAGGCGATAGCCGAGGCCGGGGACGGTCAGCACGACGGTCGGCTCCGCCGGGTCGAGCTCGATCTTCGCGCGCAACCGCCGGACGTGGACGTTGACCGTCTTCTCGTCGAAGAAGTCCGCCGAGTACCCCCAGACGTTCTGGAGCAGCTGGCCCCGGCTGAAGACCTGGCCAGGGTGCTGGGCGAGGAATGTGAGGAGCTTGAACTCCGTCGGCGTCAGGTCGATGCGGCCGCCGGCCCGCGTGACCTGGGCGCTCGTGCGGTCGATGACCAGGTCCCCGGCGTAGAGGACGTCCGACTCCGTGGACGCGAGCTCGCCGTACGCGCGCCGCAGCAGGGCCCGGATGCGCGCGAGCAGCTCGCGGAGGCGGTAGGGCTTGGTGACGTAGTCGTCCGCCCCCATCTCCAGCCCCAGGACCTGGTCGATCTCATCGCTCTGGACCGTGAGCATGAGGATGGGCGATCTCAGGCCCGATTGGCGGAGCTCGCGGCAGACGTCGAAGCCCGATCCGTCCGGTAGCCGCACGTCCAGCACGACAAGCTGCGGCCGCCCGGTCCTGCCGAACGCGACCGCGCCCGCGGCGGTGGCTTCGTGGTGGACCTGGTAGCCCTCCCCGCCGATCCCTTCCAGGAGCGATTCGGCGACCGCGGGGTCGTCCTCGACGACAAGGATCTGCACGTCTGAGTTCACTTCCTCGACAGTATGGGCGCCCGGCGCGCCGCCGGCCCGCAGGGCGGCACGGTGCCCCCTGACGACCGCTCGGCCAGCGCGTTCGGCTACCGGCCCGTCGGCTTCGGGATGGTGTAGCTGTAGACCGTCTCGCCGTTGTCGGGACCGGGTCCCCCATTCGCGGTGACACTGGAGCCGACGTAGTCCACCGTCACGCCCGTGGCAGCGACGGTCACCTCCAGGTGGCCCGTGCTCGGCAGGATGACGCCGGACTTGTACGCGTATTCGTGCGCCTGGTTCTGCGCGTCGCCGCCGGGTGTCGCCGGCTGCGGCACCTCCTGGTAGACGACGCCGTCCTGCTCCTGCCGGACGAAGAAGTGGTCGTGGCCCTGGAAGAAGATCGTCACGCCGTACTTCACGAACATGTCCCCGATGGGAAGGCCCCAGCCGGGACGCTCCGCGTCGAACTCCCAGGTCCCGTCCTTCCCGTTGCCGCCCCACTCGTACAGGTCGGCCCACTCCACGCCGCCCCGGACGTCGCCGATGATGTGATGGGAGAAGACGAACTTGTACGTGCTGTCGCTCGTGCTCAGGACCTTGGAGAGCCATCGGTATTGGGCCTCGCCGAGCGTCCAGTCCCAGAGGTCGCCGGACTTCCGCGGGTCCGTGGTGGTGTACGAGTAGGGGTCGAGGACCACGAAGAGCGCGTCGCCCCACTCCCACGCGTAGTAGCTCTCGCGCTCGCCCACGTACGGCTCCCTGACGGAACTGGCGCTGTAGAAGGCGCCCGACGACGGCTCCGGGTAGTAGAGCTTGCGGGCCTTCGCGGCCCAGACGGAGAGGTTGCTCGCGGTCCCATCGAGCGCCCAGCCATCCTCGCCCTCGTGGTTGCCGTTCACGAGGAAGAGCGGGACGGACGGCCCGGTGATGCCGAAGTAGCTCCGGACGTTCACGTACTGCTTCACGAGGTCCGCGTAGCTCCGGGCGAACTTGTCGCCGAGGAACGTGTCGCCGAGGTCCACGAGGAAGTCGGGCCTGCCCGCAGCGATGTTCTCGAGCGTCTGCCGGACCAGCGCGGGCTGCGTCTTCTTGTCGACGTCGATGTGCGGGTCCGCCTCCACTGCGAACGTGAACGAGCTTGACTCCGAGCGCTGGGTCCGGAAGGTCTGCTGGACGGACGCGGAGAACGTCGTCGCCCCGGGCGTCCGGTACCTGATCCGGTAGTACCACGCAGCGTTCGCCTTGAGCCCGGTCAGCGTCACCTCGATCGGAGTCCCGGCCTTGACCACCTTCGTGGCGGTCCGGGCCGTGTACTTCCCGCTTGCCGCGCCGTGTTCCACGTACACGTCGAGCGCCGACGCCGCGAGGAGACTGACGGTGATCGCGGTGGCGGTGGGCTTGCCGAGGATGATCGTCCCCGGGAACCCGGTGTCGGTGGGGATCGGTGCGGGCGACGAGGGCGCGGTCCCGGCCGGGCCGCCACCTCCGCCGCCGGGATCCGCCGAGGCCGCCGGCTTCGCCGAGGGCTTGGGCTTCCTGGTCGCCGCGGGGGCGGCAGGATCGGAGGCGGCCCCTGTCAGCGCGTCCCACGCCGATGTCGCGTCCGGCGGCGCCGCCACTGCGGGCACCAGGGCACAGCCGCTTCCCAGGAAGAAGGCGCCCGCCAGCAGGACGAGTATCGGCACGTGGGTCCGCCGTCGTTGCATCGCGCAGGCACCTCATGGTCGGTCATCGGCTCTCGGGACGCGATGACACGAGCGCAGTGTCGCGAAGCCAGGTTGCCTCAGGGTTCCGGTCCGGCTACGGGACCGTAACCGCGCCCCGGCACGGCCCGGCTCGGCGCCTGCAGGGTCGTAACCGGACCGGAACCCCACGGTAATCGCGGCCGCCGATGATCGGGTGATGCACGGGCCGGCTCCACGCGACGGTCCTGCCCCACCTGAAGGAGAACGTGAGATGAGACGCCGACACCTGTCACTGCTGTTGACCCTGGGGGTCCTCGCGAGCGTCGTCGCCGCGGCCTGCGTCTCCGGTGCATCGGTCGCCGGGACCACGACCTCGTCGCAGACGGCGATCCAGGCTGCCGAGATCGCCGGGGCGCAGGCAGTGGAGGCCGCGACCTCGACGCCGGCCGAGCCGGCGCAGGGCGCCACGTCGACGACGGCGGGGGCCGGGCCGGTCGCGCAGGCCCCGGGTGCGTCGCCCGCGCCGGGAGCGTCGCAGCCGCCTCCTCCGCCGGGCGGCGGCCAGGGCGGCGCCGGCGGGGGTAACCCGCCCGCCACCGGCAGCGGCCCCGGCTACACGATCGAGCAGGCGATCAGCGACAAGGCCCAGTCGACGACGATCGCCTTCGACGCCCTCGGGTTCCTCACCGGGAGCCTGAGCTCGGACTCGTTCTTCCCGCCCGGCAAGGTCGCCGACTTCTGGGGCTTCCAGTACCTCCGCGACAACGACCCGACCGAGATGGGCCATAACACCGACTTCCTCACGTCGGCGTCCCTGAACATGCTCGCGACCCTCACGACCGCGCAGCGCGCGTCCCTCATCGCGCTCGCGAAGAGCCAGGTGGCCTCGATCAACGACTACGGCTACAAGCGCTTCGTCCTCATGTCCGCCTTCCGTCGCCTCCTCGCGGGCGACCTGCCGACCGGGACGACCGGGCTGTCGGAGTCGGCGGTGAAGGCGTTCTCGGCCGAGCTCTACGCCCTCGATGGCAAGATCAGCCTCGAACGGGCACAGGTGATGGGGCCGATGCTCGCGTCGCTCACCTCGACGCAGCGCGCCTCCCTCGACGCGATGAAGGGCACCGGCATGTCGACGTGGCCGACGGCGCAGGAGACCGACGACCTGCGGGGCCTCTCGCGTGACGAGAAGGTCGCGGTCATGACGTACGCCGGCGACATGTTCAGCTGGTACGTCGGCTCCGTGGAGGCGGACACGTACTTCTGCCCCGAGCGCCACGGCACGTACTTCGGCTCCTTCTACCTCAAGGACGCCCCCGCGGTCGGCAACCCCGGCTACTCGATCGGGACGACGATCACGGCGGACCTCGGCGCCACCCTCCTGTCCAAGCTCGACGCGACCCAGGCGGCATCGATCTCGGGGCTCGTCGAGAGCCAGCGGACCGCGCTCGCGCAGATCGTCGAGACCCGCCGCGCCGTCTCCACGGAGCTGCGGAAGCTCCAGTCCGGCGCCACGATCGACACCGCGGCCGTCGCCGCCCTCATGAAGACGTACGGCGAGCTCGACGGCTCGATCGTCTACCAGTACGCGACCGCCTTCGCCGCGGTCGGCAAGACCCTCACCGACGCCGAGCGCGCCGACCTCATGGCGATGCGCACGACGCTGCTCGGCGACCTCGCGGAGCCCACGAGCGCGTTCCTCTTCTCCCAGCCGATCGCCATGCCGACGATCCCCTCCACGGACTTCCTCTTCGGGACCGGGGCCACGGGCGGCTCCGGCGGCTCGGGCGGCTCCGGCGCCGTCGCGCCGACGTCGGCAGCGCTGCGCGTCACGGCCGGTTCCGCTACCGGCACCGCGACGAAGGTCCAGAACGGCTCCTCCGTCACCATCACCGCGCGCGTGGTGCCCGCCTCGGCGGGCACCACCGTCCGCCTGTACCAGCGGATCGGGAAGACCGGCGCATGGACATCCGTCGCGACAGGGAGCACCGGGGCGAGCGGCGTCGCGACCTGGTCGCGGGTCGTCAGCGTCCCGACCGCCGCGGAGGGCTACGGGCGCTACGTGTACTTCAAGGCCTCGGCCGCGACCACGTCAGGGTCCGCGGTCCGATGGTCCAACGCCGTCCGCGTGGTCGCGGCGCCGGGAGCCGCGATCTCGTCCGGCGCAACGGGCGGATCCCCTGCCGCCACGCCGACGTCCTCGGCCGCCCCGGCCATGGGCTCATTCGCCGTGTCGAGCCCCGTAGTCACCGCAGGCGGGACGCTGCCCGTCGCGTACACGTGCGACGGCGCCGCCGAGTCGCCGCCACTCGCGTGGAGCGGCGCGCCGGCCGGCACGGTCTCGTTCGCCATCGTCATGCACACGCAGCCGCCGGAGGGGGACCCGCACTGGTACTGGGTCCTCTACGACATCGCATCCGGGGTCGATCACCTCGATGCGAACGCCGCTCCTCCGGCGACGGTCGGCACGAACAGCGTGAACGGCCGGAACGAGTACGCGCCGCCGTGCTCGCAGGGCCCGGGCCCCAAGACCTACACCTTCACCGTCTACGCACTGTCGGCCCGTCCGGACCTGACGGACGCGACGAAGGTCTCGCGGCCGGTTCTCCTCGCGGCGCTCGAGGGCCACGTCCTCGCGCAGGCCACGATGGACGTGACGTACAGCCGGGCCGGTACCGACGGAGCAGGCTCGCCTCCTCCTCCCGCCCAGGCATCACCGCAGCCATGACCACGGCGCGGCGCACTCTCGCCTCGTTCGCAGGACCGGCCGTCCGCGTGAAGCCCGCGGAGGCCGCCTGGGTCCGCCCCGCGTTCCTGGGCGTGACGCTCCTCGCCGCGTTCGTCTACCTCTGGAACCTCACGATCAGCGGCTTCGGCAACGAGTACTACGCGATGGCGGCCCAGGCGGGGGCGCAGAGCTGGACCGCCTGGTTCTTCGGCTCGCTCGACGCGGCGAACTTCATCACCCTCGACAAGCCGCCCCTGACGACGATGGTCATGGGCCTCTCCGTGCGACTCCTCGGCCTGGGGTCGCTGAGCGTCCTCCTGCCGCAGGCGCTCATCGGGATCGCGACCGTCGCGCTCCTCTGGGTGGTCGTGCGGCGCTCCTTCGGGCCGGTCGCCGCGACGATCGCGGGGCTCGTCATGGCCCTGACGCCGGTCGCGACGCTGATCTTCCGCTACGACAACCCCGACGCGCTCCTCACGTTCCTCCTCGTCGCCTCGGCGGGGACCCTCCTCGAGGCGATCGGATCGAGCCGGCGCCGGTGGCTGGTGGCGACCGGTGCCCTCGTCGGCGCAGCGTTCCTCACGAAGTTCCTCCAGGGCCCCATGGTCCTGCCGGGGTTCGCGCTCACGTACCTCGTCGCCGCCCGCGGCTCCGTGCGTCGGCGCATCGCCGACGTCGTGGGCCTGTGCCTCGTCACGTTCGCCGCGTCCGCCTGGTGGGTGGCGATCGTGCAGGCGATCCCGGCCTCGTCGCGACCCTACGTCGGCGGGAGCACCACCGACTCCGTGCTGGACCTGCTCTTCGGCTACGACGGCCTCGGCCGGATCCTCGGCAGGTCCGGCTCCTCCGGGGCTTCTACGAGCCTCGCGCAGGCGACGACCACGAACGGCTCGGGAGGCGGTCCGGGCGGCGTCCCGGGCCTGTTCCGCATGCTCAACGACCGCTTCGCCGGCGGGATCGCATGGCTCCTTCCCTACTCCCTCGTCGCGCTCGCCGCCGGGCTGGTCCTGCGCGCCAGGGCAGGCCTGCAGGACCGCAGCGACCGCCGGATCGCGGGCTACCTCCTCTGGGGGACCTGGCTCCTCGCGCACATCGCCGTCTTCAGCTTCATGTCCGGCACGATCCATGCCTACTACCCGGTGGTGATGGCCCCGGCGCTCGCCGCACTCGTCGGTGCGGGGACCGTCGATCTGTGGGCCCTCCGCTCCCGCCACCGATACGGCGGGGTCCCGCTCGCGGCGATGCTCGTCGGGAGCGCCGTGGTCGCCGCGCTCCTGCTCGACCGGACGCCCGACTTCCTTCCCGGGCTCGGCATCGTCATCGTCACCGTCGCAGCCGCCGCGGCGATCGTCATCGCGGCGCCGGATGACTCCGTCGATCGACGCATCACGCTCGCCGCGGCTGCCATCGGGCTCGTCGCGCGCCTGGCCGGCCCAGCCTCCTACTCGGCGGTCACGATGACCAGCGCGTACTCGGGCGGCGACCCGCAGATCGGCCCCGCGGTCGCCGGATACGGCGGCGGACCGGGCGGCGGCGGGCAGGACGGTGCAGGCACGAGCCAGGACGTCATCGACTACCTCGTGGCGAACCGCGGGAGCGCCCACTGGCTCGTCGCGGTCGCGAGCGCCAACGTGGGCGCCCCGATCCAGCTCGCGACCGGGATCCCGGTGATGGCCGTCGGCGGCTTCAAGGGCGACGACGCCACCGCGCTCACCCTGGACCAGCTGAAGGCGTACGTGGCCTCGGGCGAGCTCCGGTTCATCGCGGCCGACACCGCCAGCGCCGGAGGCAGCATCCCGGGCGCGCGTGCCTCGTGGATCGGCTCCGCCTGCACGGCCGTGACGATCGACGGCTCGACCACCGGCATCTACGACTGCCAGGGTGCGGAGGCGGGGACCTGACCGAAGTCCAGGATGCCTTCCTCGCGGGCTACCCGCCGGCGATCGGCAGGTCCGCCCCGTCGCGGAGATAGACGGGGATCCGGTCGAGCGGCGCCGCGGCCACGTGGACGGTGCCGGCGAGGCGGGGCTCGCCGGTCCATGCGTCGCGCCACGAGGCGCCGGCGGGGAGGTACACCTCGCGCTCGAGGGCACCTGCCTCCACCACGGGCGCGACGAGGAGGTCCGGCCCCAGGAGGAACTCGTCGTCGACGTCGGCAGCGCTCGGATCGGCCGGGAACTCGAAGAAGAGCGGCCGCATCGGGGGCGTGCCCGTCTCGTGCGCGACGCGCATCTGCTCGAGCAGGTACGGCCGGAGGCGCTCGCGGAGGAAGAGCAGGTCGGAGACGATCCGGAGGACCTCGTCCCCGTAGGACCAGGCCTCGTTCGGCCCGCCGGTGAGCGAGGCGAGGCTGAAGGCGGGTGCGATGCCCGACGGCGCGGCGTCGCCGGGATCCGCGAGGTCCCTGGCCGACGGCGCGGCGTCGCCGAGATCCGCGAGGTCCCGGAACTCCATCGCCGCGCCCGGGACGGCACGCGCGCCGTGCCACCGGAAGAGCGGACAGAAGACGCCGAACTGTGACCACCGGACGATGAGCTCGCGGTACGCCGGATCGGACGGGTCGCCGCCCTTGAACCCGCCGACGTCCGACGTCCACCACGGGATCCCGGACATGCCGATGTTGAGCCCCGCCGGGATCTGCGCCCGCAGCGCGGCGAACGTCGCGTCCACGTCGCCCGACCAGACCGCGGCCCCGTACCGCTGGCTCCCCGCCCAGGCGGACCGGTTGAGCGTGAGCACGTCGCGTTCCCCGACAGCACGGAGCCCGTCGTGGATCGCGCGCGCGTGGAGGAGCGGGTAGATGTCGTGCACCGACGGTCCGGCGCCGAGGTGGTAGCGGAGGTTGTCCGACTGCAGCGGCTTGACCTCCGGCTCGTCCGCGTCGAGCCAGAAGGCGCGGATCCCGAAGCGGTAGTAGCC
>JBAWVU010000072.1:0-9511 GCA_037147135.1 Chloroflexota bacterium | reverse complement strand
CGTGTCACCGGGCTGGTTCGGCGATCTCACCGTGAACGGCCAGGGCTGGATCGCAGACTCGTGCACATGGCTCACGGCGAAGGGGCTCCCGAGCGTGACCGTGAATGTCGGGACCCCGGCGTCGATATCCGCAGCCGGCGAGCTCGACGCGGCGACGCTGTTCGAGAAGGAGCGCGGCAACGTCGGCAAGCCCTACGGCACCGCGCCGAAGAAGGTGGCCGGCGTCGGCGACCTGGCGGTCTTCGGCGGGAAGCTCGACAACGGCCAGATCGTCTTCGTGAAGGGCGGATACTTCGTCCAGATCTCGGGCATCGCAGTCACCGAGGACCGGCTCATCATCGCGGCGAAGGCGGTCGCGGCCAAGCTCTGACCACGAGGGGAGGCTCCGTGCCACATGCGGATCCGCTCGCGAGCGCGGGGCGGCTGATCGTCGACGGGCGCAACGTCCTCGGGGCGATGCGTCGGGCGGGCGGCGACGTCCCTCCGCAGGCGCTCATCGGCCGGCTCGCGACGGTCGTCGGCGCGCAGACGAGGATCGTCGTCGTGTTCGACGGACGCCGGGACGCCGGGGCGATCGTCCCGCAGCGCTCTCCCCGACTGCTCGTCAGGTGGAGCGGCGCGGAGTCCGCGGACGACCTCATCGTCCGCATCTCGGCGGACGGGCCGGACGACACAGTCGTCGTCACTGACGACATCGAGCTCGGGACCAGGGTGCGGGCCCTGGGCGCGGCATCGTTCCGGTCCCGGGCGCTGCTCGAGCGGTTCGCCATGCAGCGCCAGACCGCGCCTGCGGTCGGGCAGGGCCGCCCGCCGGCAGGCAGCCCGACCGCTGGCGGTCGCGGGCCCGCCGGCAAGGGCGACGACGAACCCGACCGTGCGGCCTGGAAGCCGGGTCGCGGCGCGACGCGGAAGACCGGCAACCCGAAGCGCGGTCGGCCCGCGCCCTGAGGTTGTCGCGCCCACCGGGCGCAGAGAGGTGAAGAGAGGGGCAGAGGATGTCGATGACGACGGCGAGGCGGTCGATCCGCCGACTGGCGATCGCGGCGCTCACGGCCACGCTCCTGTCGGCGGCACTGCTCCCTGCATCCGCCGCCGGCGTCGCGCATGTCGCCGGCCTCCCTGCCGGGGCCGCGCATGTCGCCGGCCCCACGGCTGCACCCGTCACCGGCGCCCGATCGGCGACTCCCGGGTATCTCTCCGCGACGGAGCGCGACTGCCCCGGGAGCGAGTACCGCTGCGTCACGCTCGTCGTGCCGAAGGACCACTTCTCGGCGGCCGATGCGGGCACGTTCGAGGTCACGTATGCCGTCCACCGGGCGACGAAGCCGCGCGTCGGCGCGTGGGTGACCGCGACCGGCGGACCGGGCACGTCGGGGATCGCCGTCGCCGACTGGTACATGTCCGGCATGGACCCGGCGATCGTCGAATCGTACGACATCGTGTTCTACGACCAGCGCGGGACGGGCGTCTCCGAACCGCTCGCCTGCCCCGCCGCGGCGGCTCGCTTCTACCTGAGCCCCGCCGACGTCCGCGATCCCTCCCAGCAGGCCGCGGCCATCGCCGTGGCTTCACGGTTCTCCAGGGACTGCGTGCGCGAGTCGCGGGTGGACATCGCTGACCTCCCCTACTTCTCCACGCGCCAGTCGGTCGAGGACCTCGAAGCGTTCCGGCAGTGGCTGGGCATCGACGCGCTCGACCTCTACGGCGAGAGCTACGGGACGCAGTACGTCCAGACCTACGCCCTCGCCCATCCCTCCAACGTCCGCTCCCTCATCCTCGACGGCGCGGTCGACCTCACGATCTCCGGGACCGAGTACTACGCCGAGGGATACCGCGCATTCGACTCGGTGCTCGTGAAGACGCTCGCCGCCTGCACGGCGGACCCCGCGTGCCGGCGCGACGTCGTGGGCGAAGATGCGCTCGCCGCCTACGACCGCCTCGCCGGCGCCCTGTCGGCCTCCGCGAAGCGAGTGCCGTTCCACCTCGGGTCGGGGCGCACGACAGGCCGGACGTTCGCGGCGACGAACCTCGAGACGGTCGCCCTCAACCAGGTCTACGGGCAGTGGGGCCGGATGGAGCTCCAGCGCACCGTCGCGGCCTTGTCTCGCGGGAACCTCGACCCCGCCCTCCGCCTGCTCTACTCCGACGTCGGGGTGAGCCCGGAGACTCTCCGCCCGACCCCCGATCCGTCGTGGTCGGACGCCGCGTTCTACGCGATCGAGTGCACCGACTACCAGTACTTCACCGGCACGCCTGGGCAGCGCGCAGCCGCCTACATCGCCGCGGGCGACGCGGCCGGCGCCGAGGACGGCCGGCTCGGCCGCGTCTTCTACGACGACCTGCCGTGCGCGTCGTGGCCGGCGGGCCCGCCCACGGACGAGCGCCCCGCGCCGATCACCTCTCCCGCATACCCGATGCTCGTGCTCGCCTCGGACGTGGACCCCGCCACCGCGTACGGCAACTCGCTGCGGATCGTCGCCCGGGCACCGGCAGCCAGCCTGCTCACCCAGCTGGGCGGGCCGCACATCCTCTACGGGCGCGGCGTCGCGTGCGTCGACGACGTCGTCACCGCACTCCTCGTCGACGGGACGCAGCCGCCCCGGCGGACCGTGTGCGAGGGTGCGCTCGCGGACCCGTACCTGCCGCTCGCAGCGGCACGGGTCGCGACGGCCCGGGATCCGCTCGCCGTGGCCACCGCGGTCGACGACTGGATCTCCACCCTGCCGGCGTACGAGTACTGGGACGGGGCATCGAGCGAGCGCGCGGGCTGCGACGGCGGCGGGACGTTCGGCTTCGCCGAGGACGGCATCGACGTGGCACTCCGCATGACCGGCTGCACGCTGACCCCCGGCCTGCCGATGGCGATGACCGGGCGGATCTCCGAGTCGGGAGCCATCCGGATGGAGATCTCGACGTCGCTCGGAACGCTCCGATACACGCGGGGCATCTCCGGCGACCGGCGCGTCACCGGGACGTGGCGGGGCGCACGCGTGGACAGCCGCGGATGAGCCAGCAGCGTAGCACGCATGTTCTATAATGTGCGGGCGGCCTAGGATCGGTGACGGCGACCCACCCACAAGATGTTGATATGTGATGCCCCCTTGCACCACAACATCTTGTGGTTTGAGGCTTGACTGGGGCGGACCGCGGGCGTAGTGTTCTCAGGCCGATGACGCCCCGGGATCACCCTCCCGAGCGGGCCCTGCTCGGCCGGCGGAGAGAGGCTCCCGCGCCCACCCGGGGAGCGCCGCCGAGGCCCATGCGAGACATCCACCACGAAGGGAGACGGGATGGCGCGATCGGTCTCCGACGCGACGACCTCGAACGGACGGCCGGACCCCGAGCGGGCGACCACAGCCGCCGACCGCGCCACCGGCGCCACCACCGCCGCGAAGGCGGCGGAGCGCGCGCGAGAGCTGTCTGCGGCGGCCGGGCGCGCGGCCGCCGAGATGATGGACGCACTGCGCTTCACCGGGCAGGGGACTCGCGGGCTCACCCTCGAGCGCCGCTGGACCCGCCCCGGCGTCCACCCGTACGACGAGGTCACGTGGGAGACGCGGACCGCGTCGATCGGGAACGAGGCGGGCAAGGTCGTCTTCGAGCAGCGCGACGTGGAAGTCCCCGCCTTCTGGAGCCAGCTCGCCACGAACGTCGTCGTGAGCAAGTACTTCCGCGGTCATGTCGGGACACCGGACCGCGAGCGCAGCGTGAAGCAGCTCCTCGATCGCGTCGTCAACACGATCGCGGCGTGGGCAGAGACCCAGCGCTACTTCGCCACCTCGGAGGACCTCGAGACCTTCAGGGCGGAGCTCACCCATCTCCTGCTCCACCAGAAGATGAGCTTCAACTCGCCTGTCTGGTTCAACGTCGGCATCGAGGCGAAGCCGCAGTGTTCCGCGTGCTTCATCAACTCGGTGAGCGATTCCATGACGTCGATCATGGATCTCGCCAAGACGGAGGCGATGCTCTTCAAGTTCGGGTCGGGCGCAGGCTCCAACCTCTCCCCCATCCGGTCGTCGAGGGAGAAGATGTCCGGCGGCGGCACCGCCTCCGGGCCCGTCTCGTTCATGCGCGGCTACGACGCGTTCGCCGGCGTCGTGAAGTCGGGCGGCAAGACGCGGCGCGCCGCCAAGATGGTCATCCTGGACGTGGGGCACCCGGACGTCCTCGACTTCATCGACAGCAAGATGCTCGAGGAGCGCAAGGCCTGGGCCCTCATCGAGGAGGGCTACGACCCCTCGTTCACCGGCGAGGCATACGGCTCGGTCTCCTTCCAGAACGCGAACCATTCCGTCCGCGTGACGGACGCGTTCATGCGGGCGGTCGTCGACGACGGCGACTGGACGACGCACGCGGTGGTCGACGGCGCCCCGATGGGGACGTACAAGGCCCGCGAGATCTTCCGCCGGATGGCGGACGCGGCCTGGCTCTGCGGCGATCCCGGGATCCAGTACGACACGACGATCAACGACTGGAACCCCGTCTCTGTCTCGGATCGCCAGTACGCGACCAACCCGTGCGTCACCGGGGACACGCTGGTGGCGACCGACGAGGGGTGGCGATCGATCGAGTCGCTCGTCGGCGAGCGCGCCCGCGTCATCGGCTCCGATGGACTGCCACACCCGGTCGACCGCATCTTCCCGACCGGTCGCAAGCCTGTCGTCGAGCTGAGGACACGCTCCGGGTATCGCATCCGCATCACCGCCGACCACAAGGTGAGCACGCAGCGCGGCGATGTCGCCGTCCGCGACCTCAACCCGGACGACCGGATCCCGCTCCTGGGTCCCGGATTCGGCCGGAGCTCGGTCGCACCGCGGCTTGCCGAGGCGATCGGCCTGGCGGTCGGTGACGGTTGTCTCACGTGGGCCTCCGCGGAGCGCGGCGAGCGCCCGATGATCGTGCTGACGATGCGCCGCGACGAGGCCGCCGTGCTCGAAGCGGTCGTCGGCGAGCTCAACGAGCAGAAGCACCTGCGCAAGGCGGTCGGCTCGGTGGGCCGCAACGACGGCGTCCACGTCTCATACGGGGCGACCGGCTCGCGCCTGGCCTTCGCGTCGCGGCCGGTCATCGAGCAGTTCATGCGGTACGCGGTCCTGGACGAGGGCAGCCACGGGAAGCGGCTCAAGCCGGCCGTCCACGGCCTCGACCGCGCGTCCCTCGCGGGCGTGCTGCGTGGCCTCTTCACTGCCGACGGAACGGTTGTCAAGAGCGGCACGAACGCGTTCGTCGAGCTGGGCTCTACGTCACTCGAACTCCTCGTCCAGGTCCAGCGCCTGCTGCTGGCCTATGGCGTCAAGGCCAAGCTCTACGAGAACCGCCGCGGCGGCCGTTTCGAAGCGATGCTCCCCGACGGCCGTGGCGGGATGAAGGCCTATCCCGTCCGCGAGATGCACTCTCTCCGGATCACGCGGACCTCCCGCCGGACGTTCGAGCGCGAGATCGGGTTCATGGCGGAGAGCCCGAAGGCGGCCGCACTCGGCGCCCTCAATGCCACCGTCGGGACCTACCGGGAAGACATGACCGACCCGGTCGCCTCCGTCACGCCGCTCGGTGACGAGGATGTCTTCGACCTGACGGAGCGGGACACCGGTCACTTCGTCGCAAATGGCCTTGTGATCCACAATTGCAGCGAATTTAGCTTTCTAAATGACACCAGCTGCAACCTGGCGTCGCTCAATCTCATGAAGTTCGTCGGTGAGGACGGCGAGCTCGATGTCGATGCCTTCCGGTATGGCTGCCGCCTGACGATCACGGCCCAGGAGGTCTTCGTCGACAACGCGAGCTACCCGACGCCGAAGATCGAGGAGAACAGCCACCGCTTCCGGCCGCTCGGCCTCGGCTACGCGAACCTCGGCGCGCTCCTCATGAGCCGCGGCCTGGCCTACGATTCGCCCGACGGGCAGGCCTACGCCGCCTCGATCACCTCGATCATGACCGCCGAGGCATATCGGCAGAGTGCGGTCATCGCCCGCGATCACGGCGGACCGTTCGTCGAGTTCGAGAAGAACCGCGAGCCCTTCATGGCGGTGATCGACAAGCACCGCGCGGTGGCGCAGCGGATCCCCGCCGAGGGCGTCCCGGCGGGCGTGGCCACGGCTGCCCGGTCCCTATGGGACGAGACGTACGAGCTGGGCGCGCGTCACGGCTACCGCAACGCGCAGACCACGCTGCTTGCTCCCACGGGCACCATCGCTTTCATGATGGATTGCGACACCACCGGGGTCGAGCCGGACATCGCGCTCATCAAGTACAAGAAGCTCGTCGGCGAGGGCTACCTCAAGATCGTGAACAACACGGTCCCTGGGGCCCTGCGGCAACTCGGGTACACGCCCGGGCAGGTCGAGGAGATCGTCGCCTACGTCGACGAGCGCGAGACGATCGAGGGCGCCCCCGGCCTCAGGCCGGAGCATCTGACGGTCTTCGACTGCGCGTTCAAGCCGGTCAACGGCGTGCGCTCCATCCTGCCGCTGGGGCACGTCCGGATGATGGCGGCAGTGCAGCCGTTCCTCTCCGGCGCCATCAGCAAGACCGTGAACGTGCCGGAGGCGGCCACGTCCGAGGAGATCGAGCAGGTCTACCTCGAGGGCTGGCGGCTCGGCCTCAAGGCGATCGCGGTCTACCGCGACAACTCCAAGCGAAGCCAGCCGCTCTCCACCGGCCGGAAGAAGGACAGGGACACGGTCGAGACGGAGACGGTCGCCGCCCTCAGGGCGCAGCTCGCCGCGGCCCAGGTCGAGGCCATGAAGCCGCACCGCCGCCGCCTCCCCTCGGAGCGCGCCGCAGTGACGCACAAGTTCGAGATCTCCGGCCACGAGGGCTACATCACCGTGGGCCTCTACCCCGAGGGCCAGCCCGGCGAGATCTTCCTCAAGATGGCGAAGGAAGGCTCCACCGTCAGCGGTCTCATGGACACTTTCGCGACCTCGGTGAGCCTCGCGCTCCAGTACGGCGTGCCCCTGCGTGACCTCGTGAACAAGTTCGCCCACGTCCGCTTCGAGCCGTCCGGCTTCACCGGGAACAGCGAGATCCCGATCGCCAAGTCGACGATCGACTACATCTTCCGGTGGCTGGGAGCGCGGTTCCTCGCCGCGGATGACAGGGCCGGCCTCGGGCTCCAGGGCGCGGCGGCCTCGTTCGTCACGGAGGCACCGGCCGGGTTCGCCGCGCCGGTCGTCCCGGTGGCGCCTGCGGTGAGCGAGGGCGATTCGACCGGCGAGGACGTGGAGCCGGTCGCACCGGCCAGGGCGGCTGCGTCGGCGACCGAGTCGAAGGCGACCACTGTCGTGGGATCGACCGGGAAGGCGCCCGCGGGTGGGAACGGCAGCGGCTCCGGGAACGGCAAGGCAGTGCTCTCCGCGTCTCTCGGGACCACGTCGGTCGCGTTCACCGTCCAGGAAGACGCCCCGTCCTGCGCCGAGTGCGGCTCGATCATGGTGCGCAACGGCAGCTGCTACAAGTGCCTCAACTGCGGGAGCACGAGCGGCTGCTCCTGACGTCGGGCTGAACGGGGCCAGTTCCGTGCCGCGTGCCATCGGCACGTGTGAAGGCGACGCGCCGGTCGGCTACTGTTCATGCGCCATCGACCGAGGAGGGAGAGAGACATGAAGATACGCACCCTGATCGCTGCCACGATGAGCGTGGCGCTCCTCACGGTGTTCATCACCGCCCCCGTGAGCGCGGGCGGTCCGGCGTCGTTCAAGGTGGGCGCGCGCGGCGTCGGGTACGGGATCCAGGCGATCGCCACCAACTGTCCGAAGCTTTCCACGGCCCAACTGAAGCAGATGGGTGCCACCGGGAAGGTCACCGGGCAGCTGGCCCCGGAAACTCCGTGCTACCTCCCCGATGGTGCGGCCTCCCGGGTCGCCGCGCCGCGGAACGCGGTGGACGCGGCGCTGCGGACGAAGACGGCGGCACGGGCCGAGACGAAGCCGGCGACCCCCTGGGGTCAGGACTACTACGTCATCGAGGCGTTCACGGTCGGCAATTCCTTCGGCCAGGCCGGATCCGGATACGACTTCACGGGCCTAGGCGTCCCCCCGACCCCTGAGAACCCGAACTGCACGGACCCCGATGTGAGCTGCCCGGTGACGGGCCTGATCTACATCGCGTGGATCTACGACGAAGATGCCGACATCTATGACCTCTACGAAGGGATCACGTACGAGCAGGCTGACCTCCTGGCGGTGGCCGAGGACCTCGCGTACGGCGTCGCCTCCACGTGGATCCCCGGCCTGGGCTATCTCGACGTCGAATGCATCGCGGTCGGCGCCTGGGGCCGCGGGGCAGAGACGCTCACCGGTGGCATCGACCCCAACGATGGCTGGACGCAGGAGTTCAGCCATCGGACGCGGAGCTGCGTCCTTGGCGTCGAGATCGCCGGGACCCCGCTGCCGTTCAACTCGGGCCTGCTCCAGCGAACGGTCTTCGTGACGAACGACGTCTACCCGTATCCGTCCTGATCCGCTCGCGATGCGGCTTCGGCCGGGCCGCGACGCTCGACGAGCCGCCCGGCGATCTCCGCCGGGCGGCTCTCGCGTCTCATCCGAGTCGGGCGCGTCGCGCAGCGATCATGCCGGGTGCGGGCTCGAGGTGGACGCGGCGATCGGCCGGCTGCGGGCATTGCTGGAGGACGCAACGGAGCCTGCGGACGTAGGCTGATCGGCGATCACCTCGTCGGCCAGGCGCCACAGGGAGGAGGTCGCGATCTTCCGCACACTCGTCACCGTCCTCCTGGGCCTGATCGTCGTGACCGGTGCCCTCTGGTTGTCGAGGGAGATCCGCGGCCCACGCGACGAGCACGTCGTGGAGTACGACCCGCCGGTCCTCGCCGGCCGCGCGCTCGCATTCCCGTGCTCGGCCGGGTTCTACGCGCGCCGTGGCGACACGATCGTCCTCACGTCATCCGGCCACTGCTACGGCCCGGAAGGGACCGTGGCGGCCGGCCCGGACGGCGGCGCGATCGGCACCTGGGGCCCCCGCGCGCAGGACGCGACATGCCCGTACCCCGACCACACGTGCGCGTCGTCGGACATCTCGTACGTGACGGTCGCCGTGGACCGGATCCCGTGGGGGCATCTCAACGTCGTCAACCTCGGGAGCGGCGGGTACCGAGTCCTCCCGGCAGACACCCGGCCGCTCGCCTGCGACGACATCGCGATCGGCGACCCGCTCGAGATCAGCGGGTACCTCGGCTTCCGGACCGGCGTGGTGGCCGAGAAGCGCGAGAACCTCAACGACGTGGACCTCGCGTACTTCCCCTGCATGGTCGCCGCGCGGGTGAACGTCGCGACCGGCGACTCCGGTGGCGGCGTGATGGTCCGCGGGATCCCCGCCGGCGTCATGAGCCGGAGCTTCGGGGGTCTGCTCGGGTTCACCCCGCTCGCGGAGGGCCTCGAGCAGCTGGGGCTGGAGCTGTGCGTGACGCCGGACTGCGGCCTGGCGCCGCCCCAGCCTTCTGCCGAGTCCGGCGGTACCATCCGCGCACCGAGCCCCCTTCGGAGAACGTCATGAG
>JBAWVU010000071.1:0-9537 GCA_037147135.1 Chloroflexota bacterium | reverse complement strand
CCTCGACGTCGCCGGCGCCGCGGAGCGAGGGCGGACGCCGGACGACCGCCTCCGGGGCGAGCCAGCCGCCGTACGCGAGGCGCCCGAGGATGACGGCCTTGCTCGCTGCGTCGAGCCCCTCGACGTCGGCCGTCGGGTCCGCTTCCGCGTAGCCGGCCGCCTGGGCTGCGGCAAGGACATCGGCGTAGTCGCGGCCCTCCTCGGCCATCGCCGTGAGGATGAAGTTCGTCGTCCCGTTGACGATCCCGCGCACCTCGGCCACGCGGTTCGCGGCGAGATCGCCACCGAGCGGCCCGAGGACCGGGATGCCGCCACCGACGCTCGCCTCGAAGCGGAGCGCGGTCCCGGTCCGGCGGGCGAGCGCTTCGAGCTCCGGTCCGTGCGCGGCGAGGAGCGCCTTGTTCGCCGTCACGACCGGCCTGCCGTCCTCCAGCGCCGCCCGGACTAAGGTCAGGGCCGGCTCGATGCCGCCCATGAGCTCGACGACGATGTCCACGTCCGGCGACCTCGCGAGGCGAGCCGCGTCGTCGGTGAGGAGATCGTCGGGCACGCCGAGCGCGCGGGCACGGTCCGGGTCGAGGGTCGCGACGGCGACGAGCTCGAGTCGGGGTCCGCCGGCGACGGCGAGCCGGTCGCCGCGCTCGAGGAAGCCGCGGACGACGGCGGACCCGACGGTCCCGGCCCCGAGGATAGCGACGCGGAGGGTGCCGCGGGCGGCGGCACGGGACGGATCGACTGCGTGAGGGGTCATGGTCCCGCATGGTAGCCGAGCCACGCGGCGACCAGTGGGCAAGGCGGGGTCGGACGTGTCGGGCCAGCCTCGGGGGCCGGGCCCGCTCCGCTAGACTCGACGGTGATGACAGACGCCGCCGCATCCACGCTCCCCGTCCAGCCCCGCATCTTCAGCGGGATCCAGCCCTCGGGCGCGCCCCACATCGGCAACGACCTGGGCGCGATCCGCAACTACGTCGCGCTCCAGGACCGGTACGAGGCGATCTACTGCATCGTCGACTACCACGCGCTCACGAGCACCCACGACCCGGACGTCCTCCGGGCGCGGACGCGGGAGATGGCCGCTGCGCTGCTCGCGCTGGGGCTGGACCCCGACCGGTGCACGCTCTTCGTCCAGTCCCACCGGCCGGAGGTGACGGAGCTCGCGTGGCTCTTCACGACCGTCACGCCGGTGGCCTGGCTCCAGCGCACGCCGACGTACAAGGAGAAGCGCCAGAGCCAGCCCGACGACGTGAACCACGGCCTCCTCACGTACCCGGTCCTCCAGGCGGCCGACATCGTCCTCTACAAGGCGTCGCTCGTCCCGGTCGGGAAGGACCAGGCCGCCCACCTCGAGCTGAGCCGCGAGATCGTCCGCTCGTTCAACGGCCGGTACGGGGAGACGTTCCCGGAGCCGACGGCGGTCTTCACCGATGCCCCGGTCGTCCTGGGCACCGACGGCGCGCGGAAGATGAGCAAGTCCGTCGGGAACGCGATCGAAGTCTTCGCCGAGCCCGACGTCATCCGCCGCCAGGTCATGGGGATGGTGACGGACACGCAGCGGGGACTGCGGGCCGACCCGGGGCACCCGGAGGTCTGCAACGTCTGCCAGCTCCACCGGTTCTTCGGGGACGATTACGAGGAGATCTGGGACGGAGAGCGAAAGGCCCGGACCGGCTGCGTCGACACGAAGAAGCTCCTCGCGGCGCGGATCATCGAGCACTATGCCGAGCCACGGGAGCGCTACCGCGAGCTCATCGCCGATCCGGCGCGCGTCGATCGGGTGCTCGCGGACGGCGCGGAACGGGTCCGGCCGATCGCCCGCGCGACGATGGACGAGGTGCACGTGAAGATGGGGCTGCGCTGACGGGTACGATGTCGCCGAGCGCCCGGCGGCGGCGCTCGCCGGAGGGTGCGCCCACATGACCGAGGATCGGCCCGAGCAGATCGAGACCGGCGCCCTCGCGCGCCATCCGCGGCTCGTCTACTCGATCCTCGTCCTCGCGGTCGTCGCGCTCGCCCTCTACATCTCGACGTACGTCGGGGCGTTCTTCTTCGGCTTCAGCGACGTCATCCTCGTCTTCTTCCTCGCGTGGCTCATCGCGTTCATGGTCACGCCGCTCGCGAACCTCGTCCTCCGCTACGTCCCCCTGGTCAATCGGGCCGTTGCGGTCGTCGTCGTCTACGTCGTGCTCGTCCTCGTCGTCGCGTTCGTCGTCGTCTACCTCGCGACCGTCCTCGCGTCCTCCGTGTCGTCCTTCCTCGACACCGTGCCCGGGTACCAGCAGAACCTCCCCGAGATCGTCGCTCCGCTCCAGGAGCGACTCACCGCGCTCGGGCTCAACATCGACGTCGTCGCTCTCGCGAGCGGGATCATCGACTGGTTCAGTGCCAACGCATCGGACATCCTCGCGCTGCTCCAGTCGGTCGCCGTCGCGAGCCTCGGCGTCGCGGGGAACGCGCTCATCGTCTTCATCCTCTCGATCTACATCGCGGTCGACCGAGACCGGGTCGTGTCGTTCCTCTACCGCCTGGTGCCGCCGCGCTTCGGCGACGAGGCACGGCTCTTCCAGGTGAGCGTCGGCCGATCGTTCGGCGGCTTCATCCGGAGCCAGGTGGTCCAGGGCGTCCTCTTCGCGGCGCTCGCGGCGGCGACCGGCGCGCTGCTCGGCCTCCCCTTCACCCCCCTCACGGCGAGCCTCTCCGGCATCCTCCAGGCGATCCCGTTCTTCGGCCCGTTCATCTCGTGGGCGCCGCCGGTCCTCGTCGCGGTCTTCGCCAAGCCCGAAGTGATCCTCCCCGCGTTCATCATCATGGGCGTCGGCTGGTTCGTGACGATGAACGTCATCCAGCCGCGCCTCATGGCCGGGGCGCTCTCGATCCACCCGATCGTCGTCCTCGGATCGGTCATCATCGGGAGCAAGATCGCCGGCATCGCGGGCGCGGTCTTCAGCATCCCGATCGCGGCCGTCATCAGCGCGTTCTTCTTCTACTACCTGGGCCGGACCGAGCGGGGCCGGACCGTGAGCGTGCGCGCGGCGGCCCTCGTCTCCGAGCGCGAGGGCCGGCCCGTCCGCGCGCCGCGCGAGCCGGGGCCGGAGGAGGACGGGATCCCGGACGAGACAACGGAGGAGGCCGCGGCGATGGCCTCGGCGATGGAGGGCTCCGCCGGGACGGCCTCGGCGGTCGAGAGGACTGCCGGGCAGTCGGGGCACGACGGGGCGACGACGTGAGCAGCGAACGGCGGGACGGCGCCGGGCCGGGCCGGCGTTCGCCGGAGCCGGCCGGGGGCCTGGCCACGTCGCCGCATCCTCCGCGCGTGGAGCCGTCGCGAGCCCGCCGAGGCGTCGCCCGACCGCTCGCCGAGTGGACGTCGCGCCCGCGCATCCTCGTGACGAACGACGACGGCGTGGACTCCCGCGGGCTCCTCGCGCTCGCGCAGGCGCTCCGGAGGATCGGCGACGTCTGGGTCATCGCGCCGGAGACGAACCAGAGCGCCGTCGGCCACCTCAAGACGATGATGCGGCCCCTGCGCATCCGGGAGCGCAGGCTCCATGACGGGACGGCCGGCTGGGCCATCGACGGCTCCCCGACCGATGCCGTCAGCGCCGCCTTCCTCGGGTTCTTCGGGCACGGGTTCGACCTCGTCGCGTCGGGCATCAACTACGGCAACAACCTCGGCGACGACATGACGTACTCCGGGACCGTGGCTGCCGCGATGGAGGGGACGATCAGCGGCTGCCCGGCGTTCGCGGTAAGCCAGGCGCTCGAGGGCGACGTCGACTGGCGGCTCGCCGAGGTGGCGGCCGAGGTCGTCGCCCGCAACATCCTCGAGCGCGGCCTGGGCCCCGGCGAGCTGCTCAACGTCAACGTGCCGGCCCTGCCCCCGGAGGAGTGCGGCGGCTTCGAGGTGACCCGCCTCGGGCAACGCGTCTACCTCGACGAGCTCATCGAGCGGCTCGACCCGCGCGGCGTGCCGTACTACTGGATCGGCGGACAGCCGCCGACCGGGGTCGCCGCCCCGGGGACGGACTTCAGCGCCGTTGAGGCGGGGCGGATCAGCGTGACGCCGATCCATCTCGACCTCACCGCGAAGGGGCTGCTGCGGCGGCTGCCGGAGTGGGATCTCGCGCTCCCGGACAGCGCGAGAGAGCGCTGACGGTCCAGCGCGGCGACCGTCGTCCCGCTCCCGCTACTCCGCCCGCCGCGCAGGCGCACATCGTGGTGCAGGCGGGAGCGCCGGACTGCTGCCACACTGCACGCGATCCTGGGGGGTCCACCGCAGGAGAGAACCATGCCATCGTCCCCGCGCACGGACGCACGCCGGCCGAGACGCCGTGCCCTCACGTTCTTCGCGACGACCCTGGCGTTGGCCCTGTCGGTGCTCGTCGCCGTCTCGTGCGGCACCAGCACTACGCCTGCGCCCGTACCCACGCCCGGCGCGTCACCCGGCGCGTCGCCCGGCGCCACGATGCCCGTACCCACGCCCGGCGGCACGCCCACGCCGAGCACCAGTCCGGCCGCGTCGCCCGGCGCCACGCCGGGGGCCGTCGATCCCAGGGTCGGCTTCACGTACCCGGACCCGGCCGATCACAGCGCGCTCACCTGGACCGACGCCTTCACGGCGGCGACCGACAAGCTGTCGCGGGAGTACGCGTTCGGCGACTGGAAGGGCATCGACTGGGCCGGCCTCCACGACCGCTTCCTACCTAGCATCGAGCAGGCCGAGGCCGCCGGAGACGAAGCTGCCTACTACCTCGCCCTGCACGAGTACGTCGCCTCGATCCCCGACGGACACGTCAGTCTGGCCGCGGAGGACGCCGCGGTCCCCACGGCCCTCGGGAAGGAGCTCGCCGGCGGCGGGTACGGGGTGGCAGTGGCCGAGCTCGACGACGGGCGCGTGGTCGCGGCGGCCGTGATCCCCGGCGGACCGGCCGACGAGGCCGGGATCGTCGCGGGTGCGGAGATCGTCAGCTGGGGAGGGCTGCCGGCGGCCACGGCCATCGAACGGATCGACCCGGGCGCCGTCCCCTACAAGGCGCTGACGGGTGCGGCCGGGGGCGAGAGCTCCATCGCGACGCTCGAGGCACGGCGGCTGGAGCAGGCCAGGCTCGTAGCGCGGGGGCCGATCGGCTCGCGGGCCGAGGTCGCGTTCACGAACCCCGGTTCGGCGAGTCCCCGTACGGCGACCCTCACGGCGGTCGACGACTCGGGCCGGACATTCTCCCTGGTCGACTTCGCCGCGCGGCCCGAGCTCTCGGACAAGGTCGACCACCGGATCCTGCCGGACGGGTACGGCTACGTCCTCGTGAGGATGGAGCACGACATGGCGGCCCCCGACGGGTACCCCACCCGGATCTACGAGGAGTTCCAGAAGGCCATCGCCTCGTTCGTCGCGGCCGGCGTGCCCGGGGTCATCGTCGACCTGCGCGGCAACTACGGCGGCTCCGACCAGCTCGCGGCCGACATGTGCGGCTTCTTCTACCCCTCCCCCGCCTTCTACGAGGCGCAGGAGTACTACGACCGGCGGACCGGCGAGTTCATCCGGCTCACGGTCGCCGAACACGGTCCAGACCTGATCGTGGACCACCTCTCCATCGAGCCGCAGACGCCCCACTACGGCGGGCCGGTCGTCGCACTGGTGAACCCGAACACGAAGAGCTCCGGGGAGGGCCCGGCAGCGTGCATCTCGCGACTCCCGAACGGGAGCGTGATCGGGTTCCACGGCACCAGCGGCTCGTTCGGCATGGTCGGGGGATCGATCGCGATGCCCGGGGGGTACTCGATCGACTATCCCTTCGGCCGCTCCCTCGACGAAGCCGGCGTGATCCAGCTCGACAGCAGGAACGGGGTCGGCGGCGTGGCCCCCGATCCCCGGGTGCCGATGTCGCTCGAGGACGTGCTCGCCTTCGCGGCCGGGACCGATGTCGAGCTCCAGTTCGCCATCGACTACCTGCGGGGCAGGTAGACACCCGCCGGGCGGAGGTCGCCGATCACCTGCTCATCGCCTTCGCCGCCCGGGCGAGGACCTCCGGGTGGTGCATGGGCTCGAACATGGGCATGACCTCCCGGCCCGCGTCGAACAGCCCGAACACGGCCATCTGGGCGGTCCGCACCGAGTACTCCACCGTGAAGACGCAGTCCTCGGGCGCCTCGGCGAACTGGCCGAGGAACGCGAAGTTGGCCGTGCCCGCCGGCAGGACTTCGGGCCTGTCGCCCATCTCCCGCGGCATGAACAGGCTGTCCACGTACGGCATCGCGACGGGGATGCAGTTCACCTTCCCGGCGTCCACGACCGGCCTCATCAGGTCCTGGATCTTCAGGTGGTACCAGAGCTCCTCGAGCATCTCCCGGCCGGTGCACTCCGCCATCGTCTTGCCGACGAAGTTCCCGACCCGGTCCGGGTACAGCCCGTAGCCCCAGAAGATCTTCACGTCGTCCGGCTGGTTCGGGAAGTGCGGCTGTCGGGCGATGACGAAGGACATGAACCAGTTCGAATCGACCATGGTCACGAGCCCGCCGGTGCCATCGACGTTCCCGGAGAAGCTCTCCATGTGGTCGTGGAACGTGGTGTCCTTCAGGGTGGCGGTGAACGAATACCACTTCTGGAGGTCGATGTCGTCGCAGAACGGGCCGGGTTTCCCGAACGAAGGATCCTTCGCAGCGAGCTTCTTCCACAGTCGCCATGATCCCGAGTCGGCGAGGCCCTTGAGCACCGCCGGCCTGTCCCACGCGCCGTCGTCAGTGCTCTCGGTGAGCGAGCCGTTCGTGATGAACACGTAGTCGTTCGCCCGGAGCGCGATCTGGTCGCCGTTCGCCAGGTGGATGACCGTGGCCGTCTTCGTGTCGGCCGCCAGGTCGAAGTCGATGTCCACGACCTCCATGCCGAGGTCGAAATGCACGCCTCGTTCGACGAGGTAGTTCCTCATCGGCAGGGCGACGGAGTGGTACTGGTTGTACTTCGTGCGCATCACGCCGCCGAGCCGGTTGAGCCCGTCCACGAGGTGGATGAACCGCCGCATGTACCGTCGCATCTCGGCGAGGCTGCTCCACTTCTGGAACGCGAACATGCTCGTCCAGATGTGCCAGTAGTTGGTCTCGAAGAAGGCCTCGTCGAACCAGTCCTCGATCCTGCGGCGGCCCAGCGAGTGCTCGGACGCGAACGTCAGCTTGAGGAGCTCGGTCTGCTGCTTGAGGCTGAGCCCGTAGGAGGAGACGTCGAGCTTCTTCCCGTCCTTCAGGAGCCGTGCCTGGGCGTTGGAGACGTACTTCTCGTTGAAGGCGAACGACTCATCCCGCACGGAGACCGCGGGGTCGTCGTACGACGGGATGTGGGAGAGCAGCTCCCAGTAGCACTCGTAGTGGGCCTCATGCATCCGCCCGCCCCGGACGACGAACCCCGCGTCCTCGTCGCCGGAGCCGTCCAGCGCCCCGCCGACGATCGCGTCCTTCTCGAGGATGTGGATGTTGTCGCCGGGAACGCCCGCGTCCTTCGTGAGGTAGACCGCACTGGCAAGGGACGCGATGCCGCTCCCGATGAGGTAGACCCTCGAATCCTTCGGATCGGTGTTCTTCGCCGGTGCCATGAGTCCTCCGCTCGCTGCCTGGTGACGTGCCGATCATGCCGCTGCTGTCGCAGCTGCTCCCGGGGTCGGCCGCTCCGAGAGGCCGGGCGACCACGGCGTGCCGGAGGACGGCAGGTGGGCCCCGTCCCGGCCGGTGGCCGCCTCGGCGGGCGGGTCCGCGCTACCCGTCCACGCGGTGGAGCGCCGCTGCGATCGCCTCGAAGGAGGCGCGATCCATTCCCGTGCCCGCGATCGACCACGACGGCGCCGCGCCCGGGTCCACGTAGATCGCGAACCCGTCCGCGACGTCGGGCCCGAGCGTCACGAGCGTCCCCTCAAGGTCGCCGAAGCGTCCCGGGCCGAGCTCGTGGTCCCGCGGCGAGCACGCGCTCCCGCCCTCGGTGCACACGGCACCCTCGGCGATCTCGATCCGCGCGCCGCCGGGTCCCTTGTACGAGACCTCGAGCCTGCCGCCATCCGCGAGCCGGAACGCCCCGTTCTCGAGGAACCAGCCTTCGGGCACGACCGCGCAGTAGACGTCCCACGTGAACGCCTCGGCGGCGGCCGCGAAGAAGTCGCGGTTCTCGGCGCTCCCGGAGCACGCGTCCGAGCTGCCCTGGGCCGGACTGGAGGGGAGCTGCGACGCGCTCGGCGGCTCGGTCGTCTCGGGCGACTCGGACGCCACGGGCAGCTCGGTCGCCACCGGCGACTCGGTCGTGTCGGGCGCCGATGTCTCCTCGGGGCCCGCTGTCGCCTCCGCGCCCTGCGAGGCATCCGGGCCGGACGTCGGATGCGAGGCGCTCGCGCCCGGGGCCGTCGAGGCAGCTCCAGAGGCGCGCGGCGTCGTCGTCGACGTGGCCGTGCCCCCGCACGCAACGAGCGCGACCGGCAGGGCGACGAGCGCGAGGGCCATGACGAACGTGCGTACTCCCGCCATGGGAGCGAGCCTACACCCGGCCGGCACGCAGCGCGTGGACCGGGTCGACACCGAAGACACTCCGGATCGCCTCCGGAACGAGGACCGACCCCGGCGCCCCGTCGGCGACGACCGTCCCGTCCGCGACGAGGACGAGCCGCGGGAAGAAGTGTGCGGCGAGCGCGAGGTCGTGGAGGACGGCGACGATGGTCGTCCCGTCGCGTTCGTTGAGGTCGACGAGGAGCTCCATCGCCTCGACCTGGTGCCGGAGGTCGAGGTGGACGGTGGGCTCGTCGAGCAGGAGGATCGGCGTCGCCTGGGCGACGGAGAGGGCGAGGAGGACGAGCTGCCGTTCGCCGAGCGAGATCTCGCGGGCGTCGCGGCCGACAAGATGGCCGAGCCCGACGCGCTCGATGGCCGCGACGACCGCCGCGCGGTCGACCTCGCGGGGGCCGCGGAACGGGTCCTCGTGCGGCAGGCGACCGAGCGCGACGACCTCCTCCACCGTCATCGCGAACGGGAGGGCCACCTGCTGGGGCACCGCGGCGATGCGGCGAGCGATCGCGATCCGGTCCAGGCGGGCAAGGGAGTCGCCGCCGATCTCGACGGAGCCCGACGCAGGCGCGAGGACGCCCGCGATGAGGCGGAGGAGCGTCGACTTGCCCGCGCCGTTGGGACCGACGACGGCGAGGCGCTCGCCGGGGGCGATCGACAGGTCGATGTCCCGGAGGACCTCGCGGCCCCGGTAGCGGGCGGAGGCGCCGACGATCCGGACGGCCGGGGTCGCGGCGACGGCCGCCCCCTGGCCCGGGGACCCGAACGCGGCCGCGGAGACGCCGGGGCTGAGCCCGGGGGGGCGGCGAGGTACCGCGGCGACGGCCGCGGCGGGGCGCGAGGGCCCGAGCGCGGTCACAGCTCGTATCCCGAACGGGTGCGGCGCAGGAGCACGAGGAACGCCGGCGCGCCGACGAGCGCCGTGACGACGCCGACGGGGATGTCCCCGAGGAGGCGCGCGACGAGGTCCGCGCCGGCGAGCAGGCACGCACCGGCGACGGCGGAGAGCGG
>JBAWVU010000070.1:0-9623 GCA_037147135.1 Chloroflexota bacterium | reverse complement strand
CCGGGGTGTCGGTCGCCGCCAACGCCGACGCGGCGTACGTGGCGACGCGGCGCGGGGCCATCGTGGCGGTTCGCGGCGAGCAGGCGACGCCGACGCCGCTCCCCACGGATCCTGCCGCGACCCCGGATCCTGCCGCGACGCCCACGCCCGAACCTACCCCGACCCCGACGCTCGAGCCCACGCCGAGCGTCATCCCGGACTGGTTCGCATCGCCGGATCCCGGTGCTGGTGGCCCGGGCGCGGCGAAGGTCGCGATCGACCGGGCGGGGATCATCGCGTGGCTCGCCGAGTACACGTCGCGCTACGCGGTCCCCGGCAAGAACGCGGGCTTCAAGATGAACTCGAAGGGGGTCTTCACGTCGGTCATCCGGTCCAAGGATGGCCGCGGCCTCGATCGCAGTGCCACCGCGCGGTCAATCACCGAGGCCCTTACCCGTCGCGCTTCGCTCGACATCTCGAGCGACGTCGCCACGCTCGTCGTGGGGCCGGCCAGGCCTGCGCTGACGACCGAGAAGGCGAAGGCGATGATGCCGAAGATGCGAAGGATCTCCGGCTGGACCACGTACTGGCAGGTCGGGGAGAACAACGGCTTCGGCGCGAACATCATCATCCCCGCCAAGAAGATCCACGGGACGCTCGTCATGCCCGGTGAGATCTTCGACTTCTGGAAGGTCGTCGGGATCCCGACGGCGGCGCAGGGCTACCGGGCCGGCGGGGCGATCATCAACGGGAAGAGCGAGCCGACCGGCGCGTTCGCGGGCGGGATCTGCTCGACCTCGACGACGATCTTCAACGCGGCCCTGCGGGCCGGCTTCGAGATGCTCAGCCGCCTCCCGCACTACTACTACATCGACCGCTACCCGCTGGGCCTCGACGCGACCGTCTGGATGGACGGCGGGTCCGTGCAGTCGGTGAAGTGGCGCAACGACTCGGAGAACCCGGTCTTCATCCGCGCGGTGGCCAAGCCGGGCATCGTCACGTTCGAGATCTACTCGCTCGCGACCGGACGCAAGGTCACGTTCTCCAAGCCGAAGGTCACCGGGCGGGTGGGCGCGAGCGACCTCGTCGAGTACACGAGCTCGCTTGCCCCGGGTGCCGCGCTCCGCCTCGAGTTCCCGCACGCGGGCATGTACGTCCAGGTGACGCGCACGGTGCTCGACCGCGACGGCACGGTCATCCACCGCGAGGTGTGGAAGAGCCACTACCGCAAGGTCGATGGGCGGACGCTCGTCGGGAGGGCGAACGCGGCCCCGACGCCGCCGCCCGCGACCGAGTCGGGCAGCCGCCCGATCGGCGGTCCGAGGCCACAGTAGCCCCGGTCGTCCCGGTGCCGCGCCCCGGCCGGCAGGCGGAGGGATCGCCGGAGGGGTCTCCCGCTTTCGCGGCTGCTCGCGAGCGGGTCGGTCGGGTACGCTCTCGGCGTGCGTGACGACCGCGCGGAGACACTGGTCGCCTGCGGCGCCCTCGTGTCGATCTGGGGCGCCCCGTTCATCATCAGCGGCGTCGGGGGCCTCGTCGCCGGGGCGAGCGGCGGTCTCGTCGCGGTGCTCGTCCCGATCCTCCTGCTCGGCATCGGCTGCGTCGTCGCCGGCGTCGGGCTCATGACCGGTCGCGCGTTCGGCGCACCGCTCACGTTCATCCTCGCGTTCCCCCTCGGCGTCATCGCGCTCATCTGGGGCTGGGGGGCGATCACGTCCGGCGGGCCGTTCGGGCGCTGGTTCCCGAGCGCGTTCATGGGGTTCTGGCTCCTCCTCTCCGTCGTCGGTGTCGTCGTCGTGCTCTGGAGGACGGGCGTCCGCCCATGGAGCATCGACCCGACGGATCCGATGCCGCGGACCCGGCGGTTCACCGACGCGGACGAGCGCGCCGCCCGATCGGGCCCCGAGGCGGTCGGGGCCGCCCGCGCGCGGCAGGAGGCGGAGCTGCTCGAGGGGCTCCCGACCGGTCCCGGCGTGCCGCGCGGCGGCCGCGACGATGTCCATGCCCGGCGAGAGTCCGCCCATCGCGCCGTGTCCCTGCCCATCGTGGCCGGGCTCTCGACCGCCCGCCGCCGTGCGCTGGCCGTGATCGTCGCGGCCTGGGGACTCGCGCCGATCGTCTCGGTCGCGTACTCGGCCGTCGCCGGCGGTGACCTGGGCCGGCTCGGTGGGGGCGGCGTCATCCTCGTCGCGGTGGCGGTGCTCGCGTGCGCGACCGCGCTCGGGCTCCTCCGCGACCGGCCCGAGGCGCGATGGCTCTCGGCGTCGATCGCGGTGCTCGTGGGGTTCCTCGCAATCCTCGTGCTCGGGGCCTTCGCCGCGCGGGGCGTCGACCTGCTCGCCGTGGAGCCGCTCGCGGCTGTAGCCGCGGTCGCCAGCGCGGCGGTCGTCCTCTACACCCTGTTCCGTCGCTGAGGCCCAGGGACCGGCGGGCGGGGGCGGGCCTGCGTCGGCCGCGACGCCGGCCGCTCGAGACCTTACCGCCGGCCCAGCCGCCGGAGCAGGTCGCCGATCTCGCTCCTGTACTGCCGCCCGATCGGCACGCGCTCCAGCCACTCGAGGTAGCCGGGGTCCCGCCGCGCGACCTCGCCGAGCGACCAGTCCCGGTACCGCCCGAACGTGAGGACGCTCCCGCTCGGGACGCCGGGCGGTGGGCCCGCCGACACGTCCTGCGTCTCGCCCGTACCGGCGGCCGAGCCCGACCGCCAGCGCTCGCCCTGGCCGGTGGAGGAGAGGCCGCTGGAGGACGTGCCGCCCGACCTCGACGAGCCGGCGCGGCCGGCCGCGGAGCGGTGCGTCGCCGGCGGCGAGGAGCTGGCGCCGTCCTGGCCGGCCGCTCCTTCCGGATCCCAGCGGAGGCCGAGCCGCCGATCGCGGTCGTACGCGGCGCGACGCGCCGGGTCGCGGAGGATCTCCCACGCCGCGTTGATCGCCGCCATCCGGGCGCGAGCGGTCGGGTCCCCGGAGACATCGGGGTGGTAGCGCTGCGCGAGCTTCCGGTAGGCCGCGCCGATCACGTCGGGGTCGGCCTCCGGGTCGACCTGGAGGGTCTTGTAGTAGTCGCGACCGTCGGGCTGGCCCCGGGAGGGGGACATCGTTCGGTCAGCCCTCGTCCACAGACGGGCCGGGATCGCCCACGGTCGGGCGGGTCGCCGCGGCCCGGCCCCGGGCCGGGGGCACCGGTATGCGCTGGAGCGGGTCGTGGTACGTGTCGTGCGTCCCTTCATCGATCTCGGCGGCCGCCGCCCACCGCCCGGCAGATGCGCGAAGCATACGACCGGGAGCTGCGGCCCAGACGGTCATGCTTCGAAGTCGTCGCCGTACGCGGGACGGCGCGCGTGTCCCGTGTTCGGCGTATCGCCCGCATTCTCCGACGCCGCGAGCCCGAACCTCCCGGAGGCCGGCGGCGGCGTGCGACAATAGCCCCCGGACGGCCTCGCTTCGGGGCCGTCCGGGGGCACTCACCCAGACAGCCAGACCCCGTGCAGGAGCCCGCAGCCCGTGCCCGTCATGGCGACCTACTTCTCGGTCCGTCGAGGCCGCGATCCCTTCTTCAAGTTCTTCATGCAGGTACTCTTTCCGCGCCAGGTGAAGGACTACGAGGAGAAGTACGGAATCAGGTTCATCGGCTGGTTCAACGTCGCCCACGGCTGGGACTTCGACAATGTCATCATGTTCGACCTCCCGGACTACGGGACGCTCGACCGGCTCGAGGCGGACGAGAGCATGCGGGCCCTCGGGCACCGCGCCGGCGAGTGGATCTTCCAGCGCCATCACTCGATGTTCCTGCGCTGGCGGATGGGCACCGATCTCAAGTTCATCCCCTGAGGAGGCGAGCCATGGACGCCACGCGGAACGACCTCCTCGGAGGGATCGCACAGGACGCCGCCCTCGAGCGGGGCGACTTCCTCACCCAGGCGACGGAGCAGCTCCACCGGTTCCTCGACGCGAACCGCAAGCGGATCGCGGAGGTCGGCGGCCTCGTCCTCATCGACGAGGACCCGGATTACCTCTCGATCGCGCCGGACTGCACCTTCCGGAGCCGGAGCCGGTACCAGGACGAGAAGACCGGCGAGTGGATCTCCGAGACGGAGGTCATCGAGACCGCGGGCGAGCTCGTCGAGCTCTACAACCCGTCCGACCTCTACCAGTGGTTCGCCGAGGCTGCGCGCGAGGCTGGCGGCCTGGCCCCGGAGCCGACGGGGGCGGAGGATGTCCTCGAGGCCGCGAACGTGTCGATCACGGACACGATCGACCTCGACGATGAATCGCGCGGGTACGCCGAGGCCGCGGACGAGTGGGCCGCGACCCATCCCGACGGCGCCGAGACGGAGAACGAGGCGGCCGGTGGCCTGTACGACCTCGCGGTCGACTTCCTCGAGCGGAGCCAGCGCACGGAAGCCTCGCTGCTCGCCCGGTTCGAGGACGCCGCGGCGCCGCTCACCGCGAAGACGGGCGACCTCATGATCGTCGACGACGACGACGAGCGGCTCGTGCTCACGGCCGGCGGCTCGTTCCGCGCCGAGGTCGTCCCCGAGGGCGGCAGCGGCGAATGGAAGACGCTCTCGACTCCCGAGGAGCTCGTCGAGTTCTACGACCCGACGGATGTCTTCAGCGACCTCGCGGATTCGCTCGCGGAGGGCCACCCGGGGATCGATGCGGGCGAGGACGCGGCGGTGGCTGCCGAGGAGGCAGCCGCGGAGGAGGCCGGGGACAGGTAGGCGATCGGCGCTGCCCGGGTCACCCCCGCTGCCCGCCGCGCGTCCGCCAGCCGCACGGCCGCCACGCGCCACCATGCGGCTGATCGACGCGGAGCTTGTCGAGTCCCGTCGGATCCTGCCGGGCCAGTGGATCCAGTGGTACCACGCCCCGGCGCTCGCGGCCTCCGTGCGTGCCGGCCAGTTCGTCCACGTCCGCACCGGCGACTGGTCGGGGCTCGTCCTCCGCCGGCCGTTCACCGTCAACACCGCCGACGCGGCGACCGGGATCGTGTCGATCCACTTCCGCGAGGTCGGCAGGGGGACCGCGTGGCTCACGCACCTCCGGGCCGGCGATCGCCTCGACATGCTCGGGCCGCTCGGCCAGGGGTTCCAGGTCGACCCGCGCAGCCGCCACCTGCTGCTCGTCGCGGGCGGCCTGGGGATCGCGGATGTCCGTCTCCTCGTCGACGAGGCGATCCGCGACGGCCGCCAGGTCGTCCTCCTCTTCGGGGCGCGTGACGCGTCGGAGGTCTATCCCTCGAGCTTCCTGCCGGACGAGCTCGAGTACGTCGTCGCGACCGACGATGGATCGGTGGGCCATCACGGGCTCGTCACCGACCTCGTCCTCGACTACGAGGCATGGTCGGACCAGGCGTTCGCGTGCGGGCCACTGCCGATGCTCGGGACTCTCGCTGCGCTCGCGGCGGGCCGGACGAAGCGACTCGGCGTCGCGACGCTCGGCCGGAAGCGCGGGGCGGGGAGGCCGATCCCGATCGGAAGCGCGCAGGCGCGACGGAAGGCGTACCTGCAGGTCGCGATGGAGCAGAACATGGGGTGCGCCGTGGGCGCGTGCCTCGGCTGCGTCGTCTGGGGCGTGGAGGGGCCGCAGCGCGTCTGCCGCGAGGGCCCCGTCTTCGCGGCGAACGAGATCGACTGGGAGGCCGCGGTCGGCGCGGGGGCCCACAAGCGGTGAAGGCGAAGAAGCGCGTCATGACGACGAGCGCCGGCGTGCCGACGCCGAAGCGGACGCCGACGGTCCGGAAGATCAAGCCCGCGTGGGTCGGGCCGTCGAAGGCGTATGGGAAGCCCGGGGTGACGAGCGCAGGCGCGGCGGGTCGTGGCGGCGAGCCCATCGCGGCCCTCGGCGTCGCCGACGTCGCCGGCGGCGCGAGCCAGGGGCACCTGCGTGCGTCGCGCGCGGGGGTCGACCCCGCGTCGGTCGATCTCTCCGTCGATCTCGGCCGGGGACTCGTCCTCGAGAACCCCGTCATGGTCGCGTCGGGGACGTTCGGCTACGGCGTCGAGTACGGCGACGTCGTCGACGTGGACCGGCTCGGCGGGATCTGCTGCAAGGGGACGACGCTGCGGCCGCGGCAGGGGAACCGTCCGCCGCGCGTCACGGAGACGGCGGGCGGGATGCTCAACTCCATCGGGCTGCAGAATCCCGGCATCGACGCCGTCATCGAGCGCTACGCGGCACTCTGGGCGGGCTGGCGGGTGCCGGTCATCGTCAACGTCGCGGGCGAGTCGATCGACGACTACGTGGGCGTCGTCCGTCGGCTCGACGCCGTCCCCGGGATCGCGGGTGTAGAGCTCAACATCAGCTGCCCGAACGTGGGGAAGGGCGGGCTCCAGTTCGCGATCGACGTCGACGCGGCCGCGGCCGTGACCCGCGCCGTCCGCCGCGCGACGGAGCTGCCGCTCATCGTGAAGCTGAGCCCCAACGTCGCCGACATCCGGCCGATCGCGAAGGCCATCGCCGACGCCGGCGCCGACGCGCTCTCCGCCGTGAACACGCTGTCGGGGATGGCGCTCCGGGCCGACCGGACCGGCCCGTTCCTCGGCAATACGTACGGCGGGGTCTCCGGCCCGGCGATCAAGCCGGTCGCCCTGCGGATCGTGTACGAGGTGGCCCAGGTCGTCGACATCCCGATCGTCGCGATCGGGGGGATCACGAACCTCGCCGACGTCCTCGACTACCTGGCGGCGGGCGCGGTCGCGGTGCAGGTGGGGACGGCGATCTTCGCCGACCCCACGCTCCCGGTCCGGCTGACGGACGAGCTCCGCCTCGAATGCGCCGCGCGGGGGCTCGCCTCGTACGGGCCGCTCGTCGGGACGGCGCTTCCCCGGCGGCCGGTGCCGCCGGCCTCGAGGGGTGCGGAGTATCGACCTTGAGACCGATGGGCCGCGCCGCGGGCGGACACATGCCGGGACGCACGCGGGGCACGCCGCACGGGTCGCACGAGTCGCACGAGTCGCACGAGTCACAGGAAGGGGACCATCGATGAGGCTTCGCACGTTCGGACGCCTGGGCTGGCAGGTGAGCGAGGTCGGCTACGGCATGTGGGGGATGGCCGGCTGGACGGGCTCCGACGACGACGAGTCGCGCGCCTCCCTCCAGCTCGCGGTCGACGCAGGCGTGACCTTCTTCGACACGGCGTGGGCGTATGCCGAGGGCCGGAGCGAACGGCTGCTCGGCGAGCTCGTCCGCGCGAACCCGGATCGCCGGCTCTGCACCGCGACGAAGATCCCGCCGGCGAACTGGCAGTGGCCGACCCGGCGGGGCGACCGCGTGGAGCGCGCGTACCCGCCCGAGCACATCCGCGCGTACACGGAGAAGAGCCTCTTCAACCTCGGGCTCCCGTCCGTCGACCTCATCCAGTTCCACGTGTGGGAGGACACCTGGGCGGAGGACGATGGATGGCAGCGCGCGGTGGACGACCTCCGGCGCGAGGGCCTCGTCGGCGCGGTCGGCCTGAGCATCAACCGCTGGGAGCCGTGGAACGCCCTCCGCACGCTGCGGACGGGGTTCGTCGACAGCGTCCAGGTCATCTACAACATCTTCGACCAGGCGCCCGAGGACGAGCTGTTCCCGCTCTGTCGCGAGCTCGGCGTGGCCGTCGTCGCGCGTGTCCCGTTCGACGAGGGAAGCCTGACGGGGACGTTGACGCTCGATTCGACGTGGCCGCCGGACGACTGGCGCTCGACGTACTTCGTCCCCGAGAACCTCGCCGCGAGCGTCGCCCATGCCGACGCGCTCCGTCCGCTCATCCCGGAGGGGTCGACGATGCCGGAGGTGGCGCTGCGCTTCATCCTCGCGAACCCGGACGTCTCGACCGTCATCCCGGGCATGCGCTCGGCTCGCCACGTGGAGGCGAACGTTGCAGCCGGCGACGCAGCGCCGCTCCCGCCCGAGCTCCTCGCGCGGCTGCGAGAGCACCGGTGGGACCGGACGCCGACCTCCTGGTCCCAGTAGGGCCGTCGCGACACGCAGGGCCGTCGCGACACGCAGGGCCGCCGCGGCCTGGCAGGGGAGCACCGATGACGACGATCAGGGCAGCCGCCGGCGCCGCGGCGAGAGCGGCAATCGCGGGCCGCACGGAGGAGCTCTTCCGCGAGAGCGGTGCGCTGAAGCAGGGCCACTTCCGCCTCAAGAGCGGCCGCCACTCCGATCGCTACCTCGAGAAGTTCCTCGTCCTCCAGCACCCGCGGATCACGAGCGAGCTGTGCGGCATGTGGGCGGCGCAGGCCCGCGGCGTTGACGGCGCGCAGCTCGTCGACGTCGTCGCGGGGCCCACGACCGGCGGCGTCGTCCTCGCGTTCGAGACCGCGCGGCAGCTCGGCGTCCGGAGCATCTTCGCCGAGGAGGTGCGCGACCCCGACGGGACCTCGCGGCGGGAGTTCCGCCGGGGCTTCCGCATCGAGCGTGGCGAGCGGGTCCTGCTCGTCGACGACATCCTCACCACCGGCGGGTCGCTCCTCGCGATGCTGCCTCCGGTCGAGGAGGCTGGCGGCGTGGTGGTCGGGTGCGCGATCCTCGTCGACCGGTCCGGCGGGACCGCGAGTCTCATCTCGCCGCTCACGGGGCGGACGCACCCGCTCCTCTCGCTCTGGGTCCTCGACCTCCCGACGCACGAGGCGGGCGCGGCGACGTGCCCGATGTGCGCGGACGGCATCCCCCTGCATGCGCCCGGGAGCACCGGTGCGGCCGGGCCGGGTCCGAGCCCGTGACCGACGTCGGGCCGCCGACGGTCGATCCGGCGCTCGTGCGGGCCCTCAAGGACCGCGAGGACGCCCGGTTCCGCGCCGAGCACCCGCGGTCGATCGCGCTGCTGGAGCGCGGCCGCCGGGTCATGCCCAACGGCGTCCCGATGGCGTGGCACGTCGGGAGCTACCACCACGTCCCCCCGTGGGTCGTGGAAGGGCACGGCGCCCGGTTCACCGACGTCGACGGCCACACGTACGCCGACTTCAACATCGCCGACATGTCGATGTTCTGCGGCTACGCGCCGGAGCCGCTCGTCCGGGCGGTCTCCGAGCGGATGGCGCGCGGGAACCAGTTCCTCCTCCCGACGGAGGACGCGATCGTCGTCTCGGAGGAGCTCGGTCGACGGTACGGCCTCCCGAAGTGGCAGTACACGCTCTCCGCGACACACGCGAACACGGAGGCGATCCGGGTCGCGCGGGTCGTCACCGGCCGCGACCTCGTCCTCCTCTTCGACGGGAAGTACCACGGCCATCTCGACCAGGCGCTCGTCGAGCTCGATGCCGGCGGGAACCTTGTCCCCGAAGAGCGCGGCCTGCCGCGCGAGGTCACGCGCGGGACCGTCATCGTGCCGTTCAACGACGTGGCCGCGCTCGCCGGTGCGCTCGAGGGGCGCGAGGTCGCGATCGTCCTGGCCGAGCCCGCCCTCACGAACAACGTGGGCCTCATCCTCCCCGAGCCCGGCTTCCACGAGGCGCTCCACTCGCTCACCCGCGAGACGGGCACGCTCCTCGCCCTCGACGAGACGCACACGCAGGTCGTCGGCGCGGGCGGGCTGACGCGGCTGTGGGGGCTCGATCCGGACCTCGTGACGATCGGCAAGTCGATCGCCGGCGGCGTCCCGTTCGGGGCGTGGGGGATGACCGATCCGATCGCGGACGTCCTGGGCCAGGTGAAGGG
>JBAWVU010000069.1:0-9723 GCA_037147135.1 Chloroflexota bacterium | reverse complement strand
GCTCCTCCGGGCCCTGGCCGACACTCTCGCCGATGTGGTCGTCGACGTCGGATGAGCGTGGCTTCGCGCTCGGCCTCGCAGGAGCGCCCGCGGTCGGGGCCCAGCCCGCGCGCGGCCGAAGGTTGCGGGACGGTTTCGACGATGTGTTGAGATTCGCGGGCCGGATACGGCGTAGAGTGGTACCGGGACGGACGTGCCGTCATGCCGGTCGCTGCCGCGGTGCCCTTCAGGTGCATGCCCGCGCGGAAGCGACAGCTTGAAAGGAGGAGCGTCGGAGGGACGGTCGCTCACTCAAGCAGGTGGTCCGGGCTTCGCCCGAGCGGACTTCGCGCCGCTGGAGCCGACGGTGACCACCGCCCAGATCCCGATCGACGCCCCATCGAGGGCGAATCCGCAGTGAGGGAGTCGTGGAATGGTCTTTGACATGAACATCATGATCGCCGAGATCTTCGGGACGGCGTTGCTGATCCTCCTCGGCGACGGCGTGGTCGCCGGCGTGCTCCTCGCTAAGTCCAAGTCCAACAGTGCCGGCTGGATCGTCATCACCGCGGCATGGGCCTTCTCCGTCTTCGTCGGCGTCGTTGTGGCCGGCCCCATCAGTGGTGCCCACCTCAACCCGGCAGTGACGATCGGCCTCGCGGTCAACGGCAGCATCGGCTGGGACGCGGTTCCCCAGTACCTCATCGCCGAGTTCATCGGTGCCTTCATCGGCGCGATCCTCGTGACGATCCACTACTGGGACCACCTCAAGGCCACCGAGGACCAGGGCCTCAAGCTCGCCGTCTACGCCACCGGACCGAACATCCGTAACTACCCGCTCAACTTCATCTCCGAAGTCA
The DNA here is from genome assembly GCA_037147135.1 of Chloroflexota bacterium. Classification (GTDB taxonomy): domain Bacteria; phylum Chloroflexota; class Limnocylindria; order Limnocylindrales; family CSP1-4; genus CAIYQJ01. The sequence continues at coordinate 8,884 of JBAWVU010000069.1, read as the reverse complement.
TCGGCACCTTCGTGCTGGTCTTCGTGATCCTGTGCTTCGGCACGAACGGCAGCGCTGACGGCGTCACCCTCGCCAAGGGTGGCATGGCGGCTCTCGGCGCCCTCCCCGTCGCGCTCCTCGTCTTCGTCATCGGCATGTCCCTCGGCGGTACCACCGGGTACGCGATCAACCCGGCCCGCGACCTGGGCCCCCGCATCATCCACGCCATCCTCCCGATCCCGGGCAAGGGTGGCTCGGACTGGGGCTACTCCTGGGTCCCGGTCGCCGGCCCGATCGTCGGTGGGATCCTCGCGGCGCTCATCTACCAGGGCGTCTGGGTCAGCTACATGAAGATCTAACGGCCCTGCCGTTAGATCCGACCCGCCGCGCTCACTGCCGGGTGACGCTCGTCGCCCGGCGGTGAGTCACGGGTTCCCTCGTCGCAACCGCGTCACGGGCCAGTCACGCCCGCCTCACCGGCCTCACAGGAGAAGCGATGAAGAAGCTCATCAACGCACCCGAGAACGTCGTCGACGAGGCGCTCGCCGGGATGGCCGCGGCCCACGCGGACCTCATCCGCGTCGAGGCGCCGAACATCGTCGTTCGCCGGAATGCTCCGCGCCCCGGCAAGGTCGGCGTGATCTCGGGTGGGGGCTCGGGCCACGAGCCGATGCACGGCGGATTCGTCGGGATGGGCATGCTCGACGCTGCCTGCCCGGGCGCCGTGTTCACCTCTCCGGTCCCGGACCAGATGCTCGCCGCGACCAAGGCGGTCGACGGCGGCGCCGGCGTCCTGCACATCGTGAAGAACTACACCGGCGACATCATGAACTTCGAGATGGCGGCCGAGATGGCGCGCGCCGAGGGGATCGATGTCACGGCCATCGTCATCGCCGACGACGTCGCGGTGAAGGATTCGCTGTGGACCGCAGGTCGCCGCGGCGTCGGTGGCACGGTCCTGGCCGAGAAGATCGTCGGGGCCGCGGCGGAGGCCGGCGCGGATCTCGCGACGGTGACCGCGCTCTGCCAGAAGGTCCAGGACGAGGTCCGCTCGATGGGCATGGCGCTCACGAGCTGCACCGTCCCGCAGGCGGGCAAGCCGACCTTCGACCTTCCCGACGACGAGATGGAGATCGGGGTCGGCATCCACGGCGAGCCGGGGCGGACCCGGATGAAGCTCGCCAGCGCCGACGAGATCACCGAGATGCTCGCGACGCCGATCCTCGATGACCTCCCGTTCGAGCGTGGCGACAAGGTCCTCGCGTTCGTGAACGGCATGGGCGGCACGCCGCTCATCGAGCTCTACATCGTGTACAACGGGCTCAAGAAGATCCTTGACGGCCGCGGCGTCGTGATCGCCCGCAACCTCGTCGGGGACTACATCACATCGCTGGACATGGCCGGCTTCTCCATCTCGCTGCTGCGGCTCGACGACGAGCTCACGCGGCTCTGGGATGCCCCGGTGCACACGCCGGCGCTGCGGTGGGGCGTCTAGCCAGGCGCAGGGCACGGATCATGACCACCCAAGCCCGCCTGCCCGGGCCGCCGCCGACGGGTCAGTGGAGCCGACCATGATCACCTGTCAGGACATCCTCATCTGGATCCGGACGTTCGCCGAGACCATCACGGCGAACCGGACGTATCTCACCGAGCTCGACTCCGCGATCGGTGACGCCGATCACGGGTTCAACATGGATCGCGGGATGCAGGCCGTCGTGGGCAAGCTCGACGGTCTCGCGACGCCCGATATCGGCGGCTGCCTGAAGATGGCCGGCTCGACACTCGTCTCGACGGTGGGTGGCGCGAGCGGGCCGTTGTACGGCATGTTCTTCATGCAGATGGGGGGCGCGACGGCCGGCAAGGAGGCCCTGTCGCTCGGAGAGTTCGCGACGGCGTTCGCCGCCGGGATCGGTGGCGTGGAACGGATCGGCAAGGCGCAGCCCGGGGACAAGACGATGCTCGAGGCTCTCCTGCCCGCCCGCGACACGCTGCTGGCCGCCGCCGACGCCGCCGCCGCCATAGGCCCCGCCCTTCAGCTCGCCGCGGACGCGGCGGAGGCGGGGATGCTCGCGACGGTGCCGCTCGTGGCCCGAAAGGGCCGCGCAAGCTACCTGGGCGAGCGGAGCGCGGGTCACCAGGACCCGGGCGCCACGTCCTCCTTCTTTCTCGTGAGGTCGGCCGCGACGGCCTGGTCGGGGCGCTGAGCCCCGATTCGTCGTCGCCCGTATGAATGGAGATGCATCGGATATGACGAAGTACGTGGGGGCCCTCGACCAGGGCACCACCAGCACCCGGTTCATGATCTTCGACCACGCCGGACAGGTGGTCGCGATCGATCAGAAGGAACACGAGCAGATCTTCCCCAAGCCGGGCTGGGTCGAGCACGACCCGATGGAGATCTGGACACGTTGCGTCGAGGTCACCCGCGGCGCCCTCGCCAAGGCGGGCATCACCGCCGCCGACCTCGCGGCCGTCGGCATCACGAACCAGCGCGAGACGACGGTGGTCTGGGACCGCCGGAGCGGCAAGCCGGTCCACAACGCCATCGTCTGGCAGGACACGCGGACCGACCTGATCTGCAACGAGCTCGCCAAGGACGGCGGCCAGGATCGTCTCCGCCCGAAGACCGGGCTCCCGCTCGCCACCTACTTCTCCGGGCCCAAGGTCAAGTGGATCCTCGACAACGTCGAGGGCGCCCGGGCCAAGGCAGAGGCCGGCGACCTCCTCTTCGGCAACATCGACACCTGGTGCATCTGGAACCTGACGGGCGGCGTCGACGGTGGCGTCCACGTGACGGACGTCTCCAACGCGAGCCGGACCCTGCTCTTCAACTACACGACGCTCGACTGGGATCCCGAGATCCTCGCGCTCATGGGGATCCCGCGGGCGATGCTCCCGAACGTCAAGGCCTCGTCCGAGGTCTACGGCATGGCCGTCGGCGACCTCGCCGGCGTCCCCGTCGCGGGTGACCTCGGCGACCAGCAGGCCGCGCTCTTCGGCCAGACGTGCTACTCCGCCGGTGAGGCGAAGAACACGTACGGCACCGGCTGCTTCATGCTCCTCAACACGGGCACGAAGGCGGTCCCGAGCAAGAGCGGCCTGCTCACGACGCTCGCCTACAAGATCGGTGACCAGCCGGCGCAGTACGCGCTGGAAGGCTCGATCGCGATCACGGGCGCACTCGTCCAGTGGGTCCGCGACAACCTCGGGATGATCGAGAAGTCGCCCGACATCGAGGCGCTCGCCGCCACGGTCGAGGACAACGGCGGCGTCTACTTCGTCCCGGCGTTCTCCGGCCTCTTCGCACCGTACTGGAAGAGCGATGCGCGCGGCGTCATCGTCGGCCTCACCCGCTACGTGAACAAGGGCCACATCGCCCGCGCCGTCCTCGAGGCGACCGCGTGGCAGACCCGCGAGGTCCTGGACGCGATGAACGCCGACTCCGGCGTTCCGCTCACGGCCCTCAAGGTCGACGGCGGCATGGTCTACAACAACCTCCTCATGCAGTTCCAGTCCGACGTCCTCAAGGTTCCGGTCATCCGGCCTAAGGTCGCCGAGACGACCGCCCTCGGAGCTGCCTACGCGGCCGGCCTCGCGGTCGGCTACTGGGCCGAGGTCGAGGACCTGCGCGCGAACTGGGCGAAGGACCACGAGTGGCATCCGACCATGGATGCCGCGAAGGTCGACGCCGAGTACGCGTCTTGGAAGAAGGCCGTCACGCGGACCTTCGGCTGGGTCGAGTAGTCTCCTGTAGCTTCTGTTCCGGGGCCCTTCGGCCGTGCCGGGGGCCCCGGAACGTGTCACGCGGACGCAGCCCGCGGGATCACTGCACACATGGGATCAGCACAGATCGAGGTAAGAAGCATGGGTGAGTCGCACGCCTACGACGCCCTCGTCGTCGGCGGGGGCCTGACCGGGGCCGGAGTGCTTCGGGACCTGGCGCGACGCGGGCTGCGCACGCTGCTCGTCGAGCGTGGCGACTACGGCACCGGCACGACCGGGCGCTATCACGGGTTGCTGCATTCGGGCGGTCGGTACGTCGCCAAGGACGCGCTCGCCGCGCGAGAGTGCATCTCCGAGAACCGCATCCTCCGGCGAATCGCACCGGCGAGCGTCGAGGACACCGGTGGCTTCTTCGTCGCCACGCCGGACGATCCCGATGATTACGTCGACGCCTTCCAGGCGGCCTGCGCCGCCGCCGAGGTCGACTGCGAAGAGATCCCGGTCGCCGAGGCGTTCCGGCGCGAGCCGGCCCTCAACCGGCGCATCCGGCGCGTCTTCAAGCTGCCGGACGGCTCCGTGGAGTCCTGGAAGCTCCTCGAGGCCAACATCGCGGACGCGCGCGCCCACGGCAGCGACGCATGGTCCTACCAGCGGCTCGTTGGGATGGAGCGTGATGGTGGGCGGATCGTGGCTGCGACGGTCCGCGACGAGCGGTCGGGGAGCCTGACGCGCGTCACGCCCCGCTTCGTCGTCTCGTGCGCGGGCGCCTGGTCCGGCCAGATCGCCGCCCTCGTGAACGTGACGGTCACGATGCACCCCGGCAAGGGCACCATGCTCATCTTCAACCAGCGGATGACCGATACCGTCGTCAACCGCTGCCACAAGGCGTCCGATGGCGACATCATGGTCCCCATCCACACGGTCGCGATCCTCGGCACGACCGAGCAGCGCGTCGAGGACCCGGACCAGTACGACATCACCCGGGCAGAGGTCGCCGCCCTGATCCGCGAGGGCGAGAAGCTCTTCCCCGACCTTGGCAAGGTCCGCCTCCTCCGCGCCTACGCGGGCGTGCGGCCGCTGTACCAGCCGCCCGCCGAGGTGACCGCCGCCGCCAAGGAGGACGGCCGCCAGATCTCCCGCGCGCACACGGTCATCGACCACGGTGCCCAGGACGGCGTGGAGAACTTCGTCACGATCGTCGGTGGCAAGGTCACGACCTTCCGCAAGATGGCCGAGGACACGGTCGACGCGGTGTGCGGCAAGTTGGGCGTCAGTGAGCGGTGCACGACCGCAGATGAGATCCTGCCGAACCAGGTCGCCGGGAAGACGTATTGGCTGGGTCACCGACTGGCCGAGCACGAGGCGGAGGGCGGCGGGGACGCCGACCTCCTGTGCGAATGCGAGTTCGTCACCCGACCCATGCTGGACGCCTTCCTCGACCTGCATCCGGGCTGTTCGCTCGATGACGTCCGGCGCGGCACCGGCCTCGGGATGGGACCCTGCCAGGGCGGCTTCTGCACGTTCCGGGCCGCCGGTGTCGTGGGTGAACGGGCAGCGCACGCCGGTGCGGCTGACGTCGCCGAGCAGGCGGATCGGGCGATCCTCGGGTTCCTCCGGGAGCGCTTCAAGGGAACGCGGCCGATCGCTGCCGGCCGCCAGCTGCAGGAGCAGTGGATGATCTCTGGGGTCTATGAAGGTGGGCTGGGCGTCGACTCGCTGATCGAGCACGAGATGCCCGAAGCGTCCGTGGAGGTGGCCGGTGCCCAGCGCTGACGTCGTCGTCATCGGAGCGGGCCTCGCCGGCCTGACAGCGGCCATCGCGGCTGCCGAGTCCGGGGCGAGGGTCATCGTCCTCGCCAAGGGTCACGCCGCCACCCACTGGGGGCCGGGCGGGATAGATGTCGCCGGGATCCCGGCAGCGTCGACGCCGCGCGACGGCATCCGCCGGCTGGCAGATCAGCCTGGCCATCCGTACGCGTTCCTCGGTGATGACGTTGGCGCGGCTCTCGACTGGATCCGCCCACACCTCGCGGCCGGGGGAGTCGAGTACGTCGGTGACCTCGATACGCCACTCCAGCTCGTCCCCACCTCCATCGGCGGGACGCGTCGCGCGGCGATCCTGCCGGCCGGTCAGGCCGCGGCCATGTCGCCGTGGGCGGCCGGCGAGCGCCTCGTCATCTGCGGCATCGCGGGCCTCAAGGACTTCTGGCCCGAGGCGATCGCGGCCAGCCTGTCCCGGGAGCGCATCTGGGAGGGGGGGAACCGGCCGGCGTCGGTGACCGCCATCAGCGTCGCCCTGCCCGGCCTCGACGAGCGTCGCAACCTCAACGCGCTCACGATCGCCGGCCGGTTCGACGATCCGGCATGGCGCGCCACTGCGATCGAGGCGATGGCGCGGGCGGTCGGCTCGGTGCCCGGGTCGGGCGGCCGCGTCGCCCTGCCCGCCGTCCTCGGGATCCGCCAGCACGCCACGGTCCTCGCGGCGGTGCGGGCGGGGCTCCCGGCGGCACCGTTCGAGATGCCGCTCGTTCCCCCCAGCGTGCCGGGGATGCGCCTCTACGCGGCGCTCCGCGCGGCGGTCATCCGGGCCGGCGGGCGCGTACAGATCGGCGAGATGATCGAACGGATCGAATGCGACGGGCGCAACGTGACGGCGGTCGTCTCGGCCGCCGCCGCCCGGACGTACACGGTCCGGGCCGGCGCGCTCGTCCTCGCCACCGGCGGGATCGCCGGGGGCGGGTTGGTGGCCGATCGCGACGGCCGGCTCGAGGAGCCCCTGCTGGGACTCCTCGTTGAGGCCCCTCCGGTGGACGAGTGGCTCGCCCTGGACGCGTTCGACCCGGCGGGCCATCCGCTGGAGAAGGCGGGGATCCGCACCGACGTCGAGCTGCGGCCGGTGGCCGCGGACGGAGCGTCCCTGTTCGACAACGTCCGCGTGGCCGGCAGCCTGCTCGCCGGCCAGCGGTATATCCGGGAGCGTTGCGGCGACGGTGTCGCGCTCACCAGTGGATGGCGGGCGGCGCGATCGCTGACCGCGGTCCCGGCAGGGCACGCCGCGGAGCCGGGGAGCGAGCGACCATGACGATCGCCGAGCTGATCATCGATGCCCCGGCGGAGGCCGTGGGGTACTCGTCCGACGAGTGCCTCAAGTGCAACGTCTGCCTCACGGTCTGCCCGGTCGCCCGGGTCACGGACCTCTTCCCGGGACCCAAGTACGTCGGTCCGCAGGCGCAACGGTTCCGGAAGGGTCGGGCCCAGCCCGTCCAGGTTCCCGGCACCCCGTTCACGCTGTCCCCGGACGTCACGGTCGACTACTGCTCGGGCTGCGGCTGGTGCACCACCACGTGCCCGGCTGGCGTGAAGATCGCCGAGATGAACAGCCAGTCCCGCGCGCGGATGAAGGCCGGCAAGCGTCCGAAGCTCCGCGACTGGGGCCTGGGCCAGACGGACCTCGTGGGCCGGGTCGGCGTGCTCTTCTCGCCGATCTCCAACTGGGCGCTGGCCAACCGGCCGATCCGCGCCCTCATGGAGACCACCGTCGGCATCCACCGCGAGGCGCCGTTCCCCAAGTTCTCCCGTCGAACGCTCCAGTCGACCTGGAAGCGCCGCCAGAAGCGGCTGGGGACGGTCGTCGTCCCGGGTCCGGACAAGGCCGTCGTCTACTTCCACGGCTGCTCGGCCAACTACTACGAGCAGCACGTGGCCGATGCCGCGATCGAGATCCTGAAGCGCAACGGCTTCGAGACGATCATCCCCGAGCAGGTCTGCTGTGGGCTGCCGCTCATCAGCAACGGGATCTACACCGAGGCCCGCCAGCGGGCGCACAAGAACATCGACGTGCTCGCCGGGTACGCCCGGCAGGGCTACAAGATCATCGGGACCTCGACCTCCTGCACGCACACCATCAAGGCCGAGTACGAGGAGATGCTCGACATCCACGACGACGACGCGAAACTGGTCGCGAACGCGACGTGGGACATCTGCGAGTTCCTCCTCGATCTCCACGAGCAGGGCAAGCTCGACACGCGGTTCGGCCGGCTCGACGAGGACCTGCCGTACCACGCCCCGTGCCAGCTCCGCTCCCACGGGATCGGCCTGCCGGCCATGGATCTCTTCGCCCTCGTTCCAGGGCTCCGGGCGGCCGACATGGACAGCGACTGCTGCGGGATCGCGGGTACCTACGGGATGAAGAAGGAGAAGTACCCGATCGGCATCGCGGTCGGCGCCCCTCTGTTCGCGAAGATCAAGGCCGCAGGCGCGCCGGAGGCCGCCTGCGACTCGGAGACGTGTCGCTGGCAGATCGAGAAGGAGACGGGCACCCGCACCCGGCATCCGATCGAGATCCTGCTCCGGGCATACCGCGCAGCAGATGCGGCGAGCGGGGCGACCCGCGGGGCGGTCGCGGCCGGCCAGTCGTGAGCGAGGTGGGCGGCGGCGCCGAGGCTCTCGTCGGGATCGTCGCCGTTTCCCACTCACCCAAGATCGCCGAGGGGGTCGTCGAGCTCGTGCGGGAGGTCTCCGATCCCGACCTGCCGATCGCCGGCGTCGGGGGGACCGCGGACGGCCTCCTCGGCAATGACGCGATGGCGGTCGTCGCCGCGATCGAGCGGACCGATCTCGGTGCGGGTGTCGTGGTCGTCGTCGACATCGGCAGTGCCGTCTACGCGACGCGAACGGCGCTGGAGATCCTCGGACCGGAGCGCGCCGCGCGCGTCCGACTCTCGGGTGGGCCCCTTGTGGAGGGCGCGCTCATCGCCGTGATCCAGGCGAGCACCGGCGCGGGCCTCGATGAGGTCGTCGCGGCCGCGGACGGAGCCGCCGGCCTGGACAAGCTCGCGCGTTGAGCTGCGATCCGGCGGATCGTCTCGCCGGCGCTCCGGAGCGCGTCGTCATCATCGGGGCCGGGGCCATCGGCTCGCTCCTCGCGGCGCTGTTGAGCTCGGCCGGATCCGAGGTCGTCCTCGTCGACCGGCATGCGATCGACGGCGATCCCGGGTCTGCCGTCACGGTCGTCGAGCCGTCGGGGCGTCGGGTCACGGCGCGCGTCCACCGGGTGACGTCGACGTCGGCGGTCTGCGACGACCCGGATCTCGCGATCCTCGCCGTGAAGATCCACGACGTCGAGGCGGCCCTCCCCGCCCTCTCGCGGTGGCCCCACCTACCAGTGCTCACGGTCCAGAAC
>JBAWVU010000068.1:0-9851 GCA_037147135.1 Chloroflexota bacterium | reverse complement strand
CTAGAGGACCGTGAGCGGCCGTCCGTCGGGGAGCGCGAGGCCGAGTGCCGCGAGCGCGAGGAGCGGGGCGAGGTCCGGGGCGAGGGCGAGGAACTCGGCCGCCGTCTCTTCCGCGGTGAGGCGGTGGGTGAGCGTCGCTCCGTGCAGCAGCTGTCCGGGAACGGTCCATCGGCCGTCGCCCAGCCGGCGGAACCGTCGATCGGCATCGAGCGCGCGTGAGACCGCCTGGGCTGGCTGCTTCGCCCGCGTCACTCCGCGCGCGGCGATCAGGCGGCCCAGCTCCTCCGGGGCGAGTGCGCGGTGCTCCGCGAGGAGTGCAGCCGCGGTATCGGCGATCGTTGTTCGTGGCATCGGTCCGTCCAGGGTGGTCCGTCCGCCCGCGCCCGGCGCACGAGGCGGCCTCATTGTCGCCGATTGGCGGCCATGGCCGGCGGGCGGCCGGAATGCGAGTAGTCCATCTGCATGAGGCCGGTCCAACCATCTGCCCGGACCGACGGGTACCACTGTGCGGTGGCGCTGGGTGCCCGCGTGGGAGACGGTGACCGCGGCGATCTCGCTCCGATCCCTGCCGGTGCCGACCGGGGTCCATCGATCGCGCCGAAGGCCCGACCGGAGATCCGCGATGATCAGGACGTCCTTCTCCAGGATGAGCGACGGCTCACGCAAGGGAGAGGAGTGAGGCTCATGCGTCGGTGGCTGCTGTTGGCGGAGACTGTCATCGTCATCGTCGCTCTCGCCGGCTGCCAGGCGCCGGCCGCATCGATCCTCCCGGTGGTCGACACGCCGATGGATGGTCCCACCGTCATCGACGTCCCCGTCGAGGTCGTCAGCACGAGCGTCGTGACGCCCGCCGGAACGACCATCGCGGCGGATGGCGTCACGGTCAAGGTCCCTGCCGGTGGGGTCACAGGCGACACGACCGTCGTCGTAACGCGGCTGGATGCCCCCTTCCGCATGAACCCCTACGAGCCGTCGGGACCGACGGACGTCGCCGCGACCGCCATCGGGCACGCGTACGACTTCGGGCCGGCCGGCGTGCGATTCGCGAAGCCCGTCGATGTCACGCTGCCGTATGACCCCGGATACGTGCCGGACGGGACCGACCCCACCCGTATCGACGCCGCGTACTTCGACGGGACCAGGTGGGTGGTCGCGGGTGGGACGGTCGATCCGGCCGCGCACACCGTGACCGTGCGGCTGCAGGCGTTCGACGGAAGCGTGCTGGTGGCGATCCTCATCGGGTTGGGCATCGGAGGCGCCTACGTGGGGATCAGATGGCTCTTCGGCGGCGAGGGAGTGAGGAGCGACCCGATCTCCGAGGGCCGGGCCAACGAGTGGGTGGTGCCGAGCGATCCTGCCGTCGTCGCGTGGGCTGCGCAGGCGGTGGTCCTGCCCAGGGGCAACGGAGAGGTCCTCACCGATCAGGCCGTCCCCCTGAAGTCGGACCCGACCGACGAACACTCGCCCCTCGTCGATTGGGCTCAGCAGGGACGCGCGTTCGCGCTCTCGTTCCGACCCGGATGCGGCCCGTCGGACGCCGGCGCCTGCGCCGACTCGAGCGGAGAGCCGATCAGGATGAAGGGTCGCTCGTCGTTCGAAGGCTTCGCCAACTGGCAGAAGCCCGCCGACTACTACGGCAAGAACGATCTTCGGGGGGACTGCACCGACATGACGAACGCGTGGGTGAGCGTCCTGCGCAGCCTGGGGTACCAGGCGAAGGGCGTCTTCGGGTACGCGCGCACGACGAACGACAACGACCAGGAAGTCTTGCTGCCGCACGTCTGGCCCGAGGTCATCATCGGCGGGCTGCCGTTCATCATGGACGAGGACGGGTGGTTCTGGCCGCTGGTCGAGGGGATCGAGACCCTCAAGCTGGTCAGGGCCGGGCCGGACGACGAGCGGAACGCCATGTGGGACGAGACGGGTCAGACGCCGTATGTCGAACGTTGGTGGCTAGGTCCCGAGGTGCCGGCGGAGTCGGCGTCGCCCACCCCTTCCATCGTCGACCAAGTCCCCCTCGATCCGGGCTGGGAGCTCGCCACGAGCGTTCTGACGTCCGATCCCGCCGATCCTGGCGACAGTCGGCTGTACGTGACGATCACGCGCGCCTACGAGTTCGAGGGCAGGAACCTCGTCACCATCGCGGTATTCGAGTATCGCTTCGTCGATGGCCGGCTGAACGAGCGCCCGTCCGAACGCGTCTTCTTCACCGAGGTGACGCTGAACGCCGCTGGGTCCGGTGATCCGGTCGCGGACGGTATTGCCCGCGCGGCCGAGGCCACCGACGCCTACATCGCCGAGCAGGGCCTGTTGCCGGGCCTCCCGCTGTGTGCCGAAGGGCAGTGCTGATCACGAGCGGAGCCCGGGCCCGGACGGGCCGGCCACCGCGCGAACCTCGCGTCACCCGGCCCGCGGGCCCGTGCGGTTCGGGTACGCTCTCGACGCCGCGCGGACATACGACACCTGCCGGGCCCGGCACCTCGGTCGCGGCGGAGGTCGCCCGGGATCGTCGATGCGAGGGCGCCGGATCCGATGCAGAGAGACCTGCGCTGCCGCCTCTCGGAGACGCTGTGGTCCGCACTCCACGACAGGGCGCGTGCGACGGGTGAGAGCGTCTCGCACATCGTGCAGGAGGCCCTCGCCGACACGCTCGCGGTGGACCACCACTCGCTGTTCCAGGTATCGACCTCGGGGGCCGTGGTCAAGGGCGTCTACCAGGGCTGCGTGTCCGTGGGCGACCTGCGACGCCACGGCGACTTCGGCGTCGGCACCTTCGACAGCCTCGACGGCGAGATGATCATGCTCGACGGCCACTGCTATCAGGCACGGGCCGACGGCACGGTCACCGAGGTGTCCGACGATGCGCTCACGCCCTTCGCCGTCGTGACCGGCTTCCATGAGGATCGGCGCTTCGATCTGCCGTCCGTCGGCGGGTGGACCGACCTCTGCGAGGTGATCGACGGGCGGCGAGTCTCGGAGAACGTCTTCGTCGGGATCCGGGCGGAAGGGCTCATCGAGCGGATCACGGTCCGGGCGGCGTGCCGGTCCGCCCCGGGAGTGGACCTGGTGACGGCGACCGCGACCCAGGCCGAGTTCACCCTCGAGGACGTGGTGGGCACGCTCGTCGGCTTCTGGACCCCGTCGTACGCGAAGGCGATCACCGTCCCCGGCTACCACCTCCACTTCATCAGCGAGGACCGCCGGTACGGTGGCCATGTCCTCGACATCGCCGCAAGTAGCCTGACGCTGTCCGTGCACCAGGAGACCGACATCCACCTCGCCATCCCGGAGACGGCGGAGTTCCTCGCCGCGGACCTCGGGGGTGCCCCGGGTCCGGCCCTCGACGTCGCCGAGCACGGGCGATCCGGCTCCTGACACGTTTGCAGACCGGGCGCGGCACCTGAGGCGTTCGCGGACCGGCCACGGCGTCGACATGCGGTCGCGGGCCGGCCCCGGGGCTTCCCGTGGCTATGCCGTGTCGGCCCGGCCCTGGGCCTGGAGCTTGGCCCACGTGTCCCTGAGAGTGAGCGTGCGGTTGAAGACGACGTGGCCGTGCGTCGAATCGGGGTCCGGGGTGAAGTAGCCCAGCCGCTCGAACTGGACGGTCTCGCCGGCCGGCACGTCGGCGAGAGCGGGCTCGACGAGGCAGCCACGAAGCACCGTCTCGGAGTCGGGGTTCAGGTCGGCGAAGAGGTCGCGGCCGTCCGCTCCGGGATCCGGGTGGCTGAACAGGTGGTCGTACAGCCGCACCTCCGCGGGCAGGGCGTGATCCGCCGAGACCCAGTGGAGGGTCGCCTTGGGCCGGCGGCCGTCGAGGGCGCTCCCGCCCCGGGTGGCCGGGTCGTACGTGCACCGCAGCTCGACGATCTCGCCGGCCGCGTCCTTCACGACCTCGCGGCAGGTGATGAAGTACGCGGACCGCAGGCGTACCTCGCGTCCGGGCGCGAGGCGGAAGAACTTCGCGGGCGGATCCTCCATGAAGTCCTCGCGCTCGATCCACAGCTCGCGCGTGAACGGCACCTTCCGGGTCCCCGCGGACGCGTCCTCCGGGTTGTTGACGACATCCATCTCCTCGACCTGCCCCTCGGGGTAGTCCTCGATGACCACCCGAACGGGATCGAGGACCGCGAAGCGGCGTGCAGCCGTCCGATTGAGGACGTCGCGCACGGCATGCTCGAGCATGCCCACCTCCACGGTGCTGTCGCTCTTCGCCACCCCGATCATCGCCGCGAAGTCGCGGATGCCTTCGGCGGGGAACCCGCGCCGTCGGAGGCCGGAGATCGTGGGCATGCGCGGGTCGTCCCATCCGCGCACGTGCCCCTCGGTGACGAGGCGCAGGAGGACGCGCTTGGAGAGGACGGTGTACGTGAGGTTGAGCCGGGCGAACTCGTACTGCCGCGGGCGCGAGGGCACGGGCAGGTGCTCGATGAGCCAGTCGTAGAGGGGTCGATGGGCCTCGAACTCGAGCGTGCAGATCGAGTGCGTGATGCCCTCGATCGCGTCGGACTGGCCGTGGGCGAAGTCGTACGTCGGGTAGACGCACCACGCGTCGCCCGTGCGCGGGTGCGCGGCGTGGACGATCCGGTAGAGGACGGGGTCGCGGAGGGTGATGTTCGGCGCGGCCATGTCGATCCGGGCGCGGAGGACGCGTGCTCCGTTGGGGAACTCGCCGGCGCGCATCCTCTCGAATAGGTCGAGGCTCTCCTCGGTCGGCCGCTCCCGCCACGGGCTGTTCCGCCCCGGCTCCGTGAGCGTGCCCCGGTGCTCCCGGATCTCGTCCGCGGTGAGGTCGTCGACGTAGGCGTTGCCGGATCGGACCAGGTCGACGGCCCACTCGTAGAGCTGCTCGAAGTAGTCCGACGCGAAGTAGAGGTGCTCGCCCCAGTCGAAGCCGAGCCAGCGCACGTCCGCCTCGATCGCGTCGATGTACTCCTGCTCCTCCTTCTCCGGGTTCGTGTCGTCGAAGCGGAGGTGGCACCGGCCACCGAACTCGCGCGCGATGCCGAAGTTGAGGCAGATCGACTTCGCGTGCCCGATGTGCAGGTAGCCGTTGGGCTCCGGAGGGAATCGGGTGACGACCGCCTCGTGCAGCCCGGCCCGCAGGTCGGCGGCGACGATCTCACGGATGAAATCGCCTCGTTCCGGAATGGGGGGTGTCTCGGTGCTCACGCAGCGGCTCCCGTGCGGCAGATCGGCTGGTGACTGCACCCTACCCGATGGGGCGGGGGAGCGTGGCGGGGGTGTTCCGCCTGTTCAGACACGCCCACGACCCCGCGTGAGGCGGCAGCGGCTGGGATCGGGAGCCGCAGTAGGGCGACGCCCGCCGGCCCGGCCCAGCCCCTCACGCGGGGAAGGCGATGACCACGAACGGGAACGCGATGAGCGTCGCGGCGGTCCCGAGGGAGAGGACGCTCACGACGTAGTCGTGGTCCTCCGCCGCCGACTCGGGCGCCATGTACAGGGGGATGACGAACGGCGCGGGGAGGACCGCCATCGTGAGGATCGCGGCGCCGAAGAGGGGATCGAGCCCGAGGATGCCGGTGACGAAGCCGACGAGGACGACCGCCAGGGTCACCCAGATCGCCATCCGCGTGACGACCGTCCGGAGCGGCAGGCCGAGCGCCCCGGCGGAGATCCGAGTCGTCGCCCCGATGACGAGGGTGATGAGGGGCGTCGTCAGAGCGGCGAGGAGCCCGAGCGTGGTCAGCACGGCCCGCCCGGGTGCGATGCCGTCGAGGATGGGTCCGATCCCCACGGCGCTCGCCGCGATCCCGGCGGCGATCGCGAGGATGACCGGCGTGCGGACGAACGCGACCGTGGTCGCGGCGAGGCTCTGTCGCCGGTCGGGCGCGAGACGACCGAGGGCCGTGACGAGGATGAAGAAGACGAAGACGACCTGCCCGATGTCCACGATGGCGAACCGGTAGAGCTCGTCTACCCCGTAGACCGAACCGAAGATCGCATAGCCGAGCATCCCCGCCTCGAAGCCGGACATGAGGAACGGAAAGAGCGGGCTCCGGACCCGCACCACGCGCCCGATGAACGGGCCGAGCAGGAGGACGACGACGCACGCGACGAAGACCGGGATGACGATGAGCAGGTGGCGGGCCTCGACCTCGACCCGGAGGAAGGTCAGGAAGAGCGCCGACGGGAGGGTCACGAAGAGGACGAGACGGCGGAGGTCCTCGATCGTCCCGGCGTGCAGAAGCCCGCGCCGGGAGAGAAGAGCGCCGAGGCCGAAAAGAAGAAGGACGGGGAGGACACTCGCGAGCGCGTCGACGAAGATCATGGGCGAATCCTGCCCTCTGGACGCCGGGGAGATTCGGCGGCCGTGCGGCGCGATCGACGAACGTGCGCGTTCCCGGTCGCGGGACGCGCGATCTCCTGCTGCACCGCCCTGCAGATGGCCCCAACCCCCGACCCGACCTCCCCGCGCCCGGTTCGGCGCAGGGCTCGAGCGCTCCGGAGCCGTCGTGCGCGGGGGTCCGGGGGGAGCGGTCGCGCGCCCGGCAGTCGGCGAGGAACGCGTCGACGACCTGATCAAGGGAGCGCCGACGGGGGTGTTCACGCAGCATCGCGCGGACCACCGGAATCGACACCGATTCGACGATCAGAGGACCGCTTCACGCTCGCGCGTGACACGATCAAGGGACAGAAGTGCACGATTCGCTCCCCTGATCCGCGTCAGGAGGAGGAGTGGACTTCGCCGACCCCGTGTCAGGGGACGGCGCTATCCGAGGAAGTCGTGCGTGGATCGCTCCACTGATCGGGGGATATTGGCTGGCGCGCTAGGATTCGAACCTAGAATCCCCTGATCCAGAGTCAGGTGCCTTACCATTGGGCCACGCGCCAGCGACGGCCGGATGATACCCCACAGCCGCCTCGAGGCGGGACGATGGGCTACTTGCCCTCGTTGCCGTGGTGGTGCGACTGCTGGTGGCCCGAGCCGTGGTGCTCCGTGTGTGGGACCTCGGCCACCTTCGCGCGCGGGTCGACGCGGGGCGCCTTGCCGGGCACGTGGCCACGCCACTTCCCGGGACCCATGACGACGAGGATCGCGAGCGCGAGCGGCCCGGTGAGGATCCCTGCGATGAGCCACGGGATCGGGTTGCGGTGCTTGCCGGGCGCCATCTGCCAGCACCCATACGCGCACACGACCCACACGACCGAGCCGAGGATGAAGAAGGAGACAGGTCCAAGAGGCATGCGCGAGAGTCTAGCCGACCGGCATCGGACGTGCGGGCCGCCCTCGCGATGCGTGAGCGCCGGCGACGGGCGCCGGTGGCCCGCCCCGGCCGCCTCGCCTACACTCGGCGCATGGACATCATCGCCCGCACGCCGATCGACCCCTACGCGCCACGCACCGTCACTGTCACCGGAACCGGCACCGTCCGCGTCGCCCCGGACATCGCCACGCTGCGCCTTGGAGTCGCCGTGCAGCGCCCATCCGTCGCCGAGGCGCAGGCCGCGGCCGCCGAGACGATGCGCCGGGTCCTCGACGCGCTCGCGGTCGCCGGGATCGCCGACGCGGACCTCCGGACGACCGCGCTGTCCGTGCATCCGCAGCACGATTACCCGCGCGACGGGACGTCGCCGCGCCTCACCGGGTACCAGGTGCAGAACGTCGTGTCGGCGACCGTCCGCGACCTCGGGCGCGTCGCCGAGACGGTCGACGCGGCGCTCGCGGCTGGTGCGACGACGCTCGACGGCCTCTCGTTCGACGTGGCCGACCCGTCTGTCGCCGAGAGTGCCGCACGAGCCCGGGCGATGGCCGAGGCGCGGGCCAAGGCCGATGAGCTCGCGGCTGCCGCCGACGCGGTCGTGGTGCGCGTCCTCTCGATCGCTGAGCGCGGCGCCGACGCGCCGATCCCGGTCCCGCGGATGATGGCGGAGCGGATGATCGCGGCGTCGGCGCCGCCCACCCCGATCGAGGCGGGCACCTCCGAGGTCGAGGCGTTCGTCTCCGTCGTCTACGAGATCGCCTGAGGTTCAGCCGAGCCGACGCTCGAGGATCGGGCGGGCCTTCGCCGGGTCGTCGACGACGAAGGCGAACGACGCGCGGTCGCCCCAGCGTCCGATGAACAGGTGGCCGCGGATGTTCACGCCGGCGTCGGCGAGCTCGCGGGCGACCGCGGCCATGCCCCCGGGTCGGTCGTCCACCTCGACGAGGATCGACTCCCCCTCGTAGAACACGTAGCCCGCCTCCTCCAGCACGGAGCGGGTCGCGGCATCGTCAGCGGTCGTGAAGATCATGTGGCCCGTCTCGCCGAGCCCGCCTCCGCCGATGGCGCGGAGATCGATTCCGCGGGCCGCGAGCCTCTCGGCGAGGACCGCGAGGGAACCGGGCTCGTTATTCAGCTGGACGACGAACTGCTTTGCCATCGGGTCCTCCGTCGCGTGATGCCGTGGGCCTCGATTCTACGGGCGTCGGGGTCAGAGCGCCCCGTCGAGCTGCGCATAGGCGCGCGCGACCGCGTCGCGAGCGAACGGTTGCCGGAGCGGGACGAGGCGCGCGGCCGACTCCTCGGGGATCCCCTGCTCGTGGGCCGCTCGAGCCGCGGCGGCGATGGCCGCAAGGTCGGCCGCCTGGCGCTCGACGAATGCCCGGTCCACGATATCGCCGTGGCCCGGCACGACGACTCCCGCGGCGAGCGCGGCGACCCGCCGGGCGGCCTCCGGCCAGTCGAGCGGGTAGCTGTCCGCGAAGCTCGGGGGCGCGCTCTCCTCGATGAGGTCGCCGGCGAACAGGACGCGCGCGTCGGGGACGGCCACCACGAGATCGTGGTCGGTGTGCCCGCGCCCGGGATGACGGAGCTCGACGAGGCGGCCCCCGACGTGAAGTGCACGGTGGTCCCGGACGAGGTGGTCGGGCGGGACGATCTCGACAGTCTCGACATCGCGCGCGGCGTCACCCCGGAGCCAGTTCGCGGCGTTCCGGCGCTGCTCCTCGCCGTGAAGGCGGAGCTCTGCGGCGCAGCCCTCGTGCGCCCACAGCTCGCACGGTAGGAAGATGGCGTTGCCGAAGGAGTGGTCGAAATGCGCGTGCGTGTTCACGACCTTCGACGGTCGCAGGCCGGTCACCTCGCGCAGGTCGCGGAGGAGCTCGGCGGCCTCGGGGTGCGTGGAGCGGGTGTCCACGAGTAGCGCCTCGCCGTCGCCGAGGACGAGCCCCACGTTGAGGTCGAGGCTTCGGTACCGGCGGACGAAGACGCCCGGCCCGACCTCGCGCCAGCCGTGGTGGCGACCGAACGGCATCGGACAAGCGGTCGCCGCGGCGATCGACACCCGGTGGGGCGTCAGGCCGGCGGCTTCTCCGCGTCCGGGAGTGGGCAGTGGACCTCGTGGCGGATCCCCACGGCCCACCCCAGGTCCTGGCGGCGGTCGGACACGACGCCGTAGACAAGGTCGGCGACGACCGCCGTCGGGGGAAGCGCCGTCCAGGGTCGGAGGAGGGGACCGCCGGGCAGAACGTCGACGATGGCGAGGACCGCGCGGCCGCCCGCCGACACGTCGCCGGTCCGCCGGTCGATGACGTGCAGCGCGGACCGGAGCGGGTAGGCCCTGGCCGCGGCGCGGACGACGGGGTCGGGGTCGGTGGGGGCGGCCTGGAGCGGGACCATCTCGATGCGTCGATCGCGGTCCCAGCGCCGGAGGCTCCGGACGCTGGCCGTGCAGAATGCGCAGTCGCCGTCGTACAGGACGACGAGCTGCCGATCGACGTCGGATCCGGGCAGCGAGGCACGCGCCTGGTCGGGCACGGCACCGGGGCGGATGGCCGGTGGGGTGGGGGAGCTCGCGGTCGGCATGGTCGGCATGGGTAGCGCCGCTCCCGCCGGCGGCGGTTTCACCCC
>JBAWVU010000067.1:0-9865 GCA_037147135.1 Chloroflexota bacterium | reverse complement strand
TCCCCGCGCTGCGCCATGACCTCCTCGACCCGGGCCACGAGCCGCCGCGCGGCGGGGCTCTCGGGGTCGATCTCGAGCGCCTTCCGGCCGAACTGGAGCGCAGTCCGATCGTCGCCCTTCTCGAGCGCGACACGCGCGAGTCCCACCACCGCCATGGCGTTCTGTCGGTCGAGCTCGGCCGCCAGCCAGTAGATCCGCTCTGCCTGGTCGAGCAGGCCGATGGCGAGGAGCCTGTCCGCCTCCAGCAGGCGCTCGATCATCTGTCCTCCGTGGCCTCCGCGCTCCGTGCCATGGCGCGCGCCGTCGCCAGCAGCCCCCGTCGCTCGTTGAGCCGCGGGTCGTCCACGACCCTGTCCGTCAGCCGGTCGAGGATCCGGCCGATGATGGGCCCCGGCCGGAGCCCCAGCGCGGCGATGAGGTCGTCACCGTCGATCACGAGATCCCCTCTCCCGAGCGGCGCGCGGGCGGCCCGTTGCTCATCGCACCGGCGACGCAGGTCGGTCGTCCGAGGTCCGTCCGGTGGCAGCCCGCTGCCGACGTCGTCGGCGACGCGAAGCGCGATGAGGTCGTCGACGAGATCGACGCCGACCCGCCGGAGGAACCGCCGGATCGCTGCGTCGCTCCACGATGTCTCGTACGAGAACATATGGTGCCGCACGAGGCGGACCGCCCGCTCGCGGACCTCGCGCTCGACCCGCAGCCGGTCGAGGATCGCATCGGCGATGTGCGCCCCGACGACATCGTGGTGGATGAACCGCCCGTCGGCCATGACCGTCGGCTTCCCGACGTCGTGGAGGAGCGCCGCGTACCGGAGCGCGCGGTCCTCGCGGATCGCGTCGACGGCCCGCAGGGAGTGGTCCCAGAGATCCTCACCGACGATCTTCGCCTGTGGCACGCCATGCTGTGCGACCAGCTCCGGGAGGACCTGCTCGAGGAGCCCGGTCGCGTCCGCGAGCCGGAGCCCGACCGATGGGCGCGGCCCGACGAGGATGCGCCCCACCTCCGCGCCGACGCGCTCGCCGGATAGGTGCCGGACATCCGCCGCCCGGCGGGGGATAGCCGCGAGCGTCGCCGGCTCGATCGTGAACCCGAGCACGGCCGCGAGCCGGATCGCCCGCAGCATCCGGAGCGCGTCTTCGCCGAATCGCGCGTCCGGGTCGCCGACCGCGCGGACGATCGCCGCACGGAGGTCGGCGAGGCCCTCGAACGGATCGACGAGCTCCGGGTCGAGGCCCTCCCGGGCCGCCGGGGCCGAACGTCCCCAGGCCATCGCGTTCATCGTGAAGTCGCGTCGGGCCAGGTCGCCGTCGAGCGTCGAGCCGAACGCGACCGCATCCGGGCGCCGGTGGTCCGCGTATCCGGATTCACTCCGGTAGGTCGTGATCTCGTAGAGCGCGCCGTGACGCGGTACCACGACCGTCCCGAACCGGTTCTCGTACGCCGCGTCGGGGAAGATCGCGCGCATGCGGTCCGGAGGCGCGTCCGTCGTCAGGTCCCAGTCCTCCGGCTCCCGGCCCAGGACGACGTCGCGGAGAGACCCGCCGACGACGTACGCGTCATGGCCGGCCGCGGCCAGCGTCGCCATCAGGTCGTGGACCGCGGGTGGCACCCGCAGCGCGACCGCGCTCGCGTCCGACGGGTCGGTCACTGGGCCGGGATGATCGGCTCCCCGGCGCTCAGGAGCGGCCGAGGAAGAGATAGGTCCGCCAGCCCTCGTTGCGCTCGTCGCGCAGGTAGCCCGCGAAGAGGGAGTACATGTCGCTGCGCGGTTCGAACGGCTGTCGGAGGAGCCGGATCCGCGCCTCGTCGGGGTGCCGTCCGCCCTTCCGGTGGTTGCACGACTTGCATGCTGTCACGAGGTTCTCCCACGTGTGGCCGCCCCCTCGATGTCGGGGCACGACGTGGTCGAGCGTCATATCGCCACCCTGTCGGCCGCAGTACTGGCACATGTGGGAATCCCGGGCGAAGATCTCGCGCCGCGACAGCCGGACGCGGGGCCGCGGACGACGGATGAAGTGCTGGAGCCGGATGACCGACGGGGCGCGATACGCGGTGACCGGGGTCCTGATCTCCTGGTGGTCGTATTCGACGACCTCCGCCTTCGCGCCGAAGACGAGCCGGAACGCACGCGGGAGATTGCAGACGTTGAGCGGCTCGTAGTTCTGGTTGAGGACGAGGACCACGCCGTCCATGTCTGTCGCATGATACCGGCCCCCGTCGCGGTGGGGCGCGGACGCACCGGGACGGGGGCGGTCGGTCGGTCAGGCGCGCGGGGGCACCGCCCGGTCGTGCGCCTCAGTCGAGCGCGCCAGGCGGGCGCCTCAGCCGCGCGCGACCGCGCGTCGGAGCCGGTCCATCACCGCGCGGCCCAACCCGGCCTCGGGCACTGGCTGGGCGACGATCCGGTCGAGCCGCGCCGCGTCGAGGCGGTGGAGCGCGTCGAACAGGTGCGCCGCCGCCTCCGTGGGGTCACCGCCGATGGAGAGGACCTCGATGGCTGCGAACGAGCCGCCGGCGGCGTGCACGGCCGCGCGCCGCCCGGGATCGTCGAAGGCGAGCAGGCCGACGCGCTCGCCGGGTGCCGCGGCGAGGCCCGGGCCGGGCCACGGGTCGACGAGCTGCACCCGCGCACCCGGCGCGTAGTGGCTCGCCTGGCGGCCCGCCGAGAGCGCGGCGGCGTCCGGCGCGTCGTCGGCGATGAGGTCCAGCCGCCCGATCACTGCCTCTATCGCCTCGACGGGCACGCCGCCGGGTCGGAGGAGGACCGCGCGACCCGCCGCGAGGAGGAGGATCGTGGATTCGATGCCGACCGCGCAGGGGCCGCCGTCGAGGACGATCCTCACGCGGCCGTCGAGCTGACGGACCACGTGCGCCGCCCGCGTCGGGCTCACGCGCCCGAACGGGTTCGCCGAAGGTGCCGCGATCGGCCGACCCGCTGCCCGGATGAGCGCGAGTGCCACCGGGTGCGACGGTACACGGAGCGCGACGGTGTCGAGGCCCGCGGTGACGATCCCCGGCACGACCTCGCGCCTGCGCAGGACGAGCGTGAGCGGGCCGGGCCAGAACCGGTCGGCGAGCGCCGCGACGCGCGGGTCGGCCGCGTCCTCGTCGATCGCGTATCGCGGGAGGTCGGCCGCGTCCGCGAGGTGGACGATGATCGGGTCGAACCGGGGTCGCGCCTTGAGCTCGAAGACGCGCGCGACGGCGGATGGGTCGAGGGCGTCGGCGCCCAGGCCGTACACCGTCTCCGTGGGGAACGCGACCGGCTCGCCGGCGCGGATCGCCGCGGCGGCTTCGGCCACGGCGGCGGGGTCGTCCCCGGCAAGGACGCGCGTCGCCTCCGAAGACCCGGGCAGCGCGTCCGCGGCCGCGTCGGGCGTCGGGCCGTCCCGCGTCGCGTCGTCGTCGCCTGTCGATCCCCGGGCCACGCGCGCTTCGTCGGTCATGCCCCGGTTTCGAGCCCCACCGGCGGGAGCGCCGGCTCCGCGTGGACCACGTCGACCCGGTCGCCCTCCGTCACCGGCCCCTCTGCCAGGACCCGGCAGTAGCGGCGGGCGTCGGCGACGTTCGTCAGCGGCGAGATCCGCGCGATCCGGCGCTCCGTGAAGCCGTGCGCGATCGTCTGGCACGGGAACGCGTAGCTCGCGATCTCGAGGAGGAGGCCGCCCTCGCCGATCGAGAGCCGGGTGCCCGGCCCGAGCGCCCCGAGGTCGATCCCGTCGAGCGTGAGGTTCTCGCCGATGGCTCCCGGTCCCGCGAGCGGATGGCCGTCCGCCCGCACGCGCGCGATCTGCTCGACCGAGTAGACGCAGACGGCCCGATCCGGCCCGCCGTGCACCGTGAGCGGCTGGCGATGCGCGTCGCCATCGAGGCCGTCGATCCCGACCCAGGCCCCGGCGATCGGGGTCTTGGGGACGCCGCCCTGCGAGACGTTCACCGAGTGGACCCGCGCGTCGGCCACCGCACACCTCCGTGCTGGCGTGGCCGGCGTCCGCCGCCGGCCTCCGGCATCATCCCACGGCGAGCGCCCGGGCACGGGCGAGGACCGCGTCGATCATCGCCGGGGTCACGCGCCCCGTGAACGTGTTCTGCTGGCTCGGGTGGTAGCAGCCGAGGAGCGACATGGCCCCGACCGATGCCTCCGCGCCGTGCCCGAAGCGCGGACGCGGCCGAGCCCGTGCTCCGTGGACCGCGAGCGCGCGGAGCGCGGCGTCCCACCCGAAGGCGCCGAGAGCGACGACGACGCGGAGCCGGGGAAGCGCGGCCACTTCGCGGGCGAGGTGGGGGAGGCAACGGTCGCGCTCGGCCGGCGTGGGGCGGTTCGCGGGAGGTGCGCAGCGGACGGCCGCCGTGACTCGGCAGTCCGCGAGAGAGAGCCCGTCTCCCCGTCGCGTCGACGTCGGCTGCGATGCGTACCCCGCCCGGTGGAGCGCCGCGAAGAGCACGTCCCCGGACCGGTCGCCGGTGAACACTCGCCCCGTCCGGTTCCCGCCATGCGCCGCCGGGGCGAGCCCGACGACGAGAAGCCGGGCGTCGGCATCGCCGAACCCGGGGATCGGCCGACCCCAGTAGTCGTCCGCGGCGAACCGGGCGACCTTCGTCCGTGCGACCTCCTCCCGCCACGCGACGAGCCGGGGGCATGCGCGGCACGCGACGATCTCCGCGTCCAGTGCCCGCAGGGTCTCCGCAGACCCGCGTCCCGGCGCGTCGTCGGCCGACCTGTCGTCCCCCTGCCTTCCCGCCATGCGCCCGATGATAGGTCCGCCGGGCCGACGGGCCGCCGGGCCGCCGTTGCGCCGGTCCGGCAGGGACCACTTCGGTGGGGGCGCCGGGACGCCTCGCCTATACTCCGTCTCGCACGCGGGCCAACCAGTCCCCTGCGCCCCACGCGGGCGGGCATCGACCGACGCACGACCCGCGGACCACGAAGGAAGCGATACACATGGCCGTCGAGACCTCCACCTGGGCGACGAAGAAGGGTCTCGCCCAGATGCTCAAGGGCGGCGTCATCATGGACGTCGTCACGCCCGACCAGGCGAAGATGGCCGAGGACGCCGGCGCCGTCGCCGTCATGGCGCTCGAGCGCGTGCCCGCTGACATCCGCGCCACCGGCGGCGTCGCCCGCATGAGCGACCCCGCGATGATCGAGGGGATCATGGCCGCCGTCACCATCCCGGTGATGGCGAAGGCGCGCATCGGTCACTTCGTCGAGGCACAGGTCCTCGAGGCGCTCGGCGTCGACTACATCGACGAATCCGAGGTCCTCACGCCGGCGGACGAGGTGAACCACATCGACAAGCGGGCCTTCAAGGTCCCGTTCGTCTGTGGTGCGCGGGACCTGGGGGAGGCGCTCCGCCGGATCTCCGAGGGCGCCGCGATGATGCGGACGAAGGGCGAGGCCGGGACCGGCGACATCGTCGAGGCGGTCCGCCACATCCGCGCCGTGAACGCCGAGATCCGGCGCCTCACGTCCATGCGCGAGGACGAGCTGTTCGTCGCCGCGAAGGAGCTCCGCGCCCCGTACGAGATCGTCGCGAGCATCGCTCGCGAAGGGAAGCTCCCTGTCGTCAACTTCGTCGCGGGCGGCATCGCCACCCCGTCGGACGCAGCGCTCGTCATGCAGCTCGGCGCGGACGGCGTCTTCGTTGGGTCGGGCATCTTCAAGAGCGAGGACCCGGCGCGGACGGCGAGCGCGATCGTCCAGGCGACGACGCATTTCGAAGATGCGAAGATCATCGCCGAGGTCACGAAGGGGCTCGGCGCCCCCATGCGGGGCATCGCCTCCCAGGCGATCCCCGAGGGCGAGCGCCTGGCCGTCCGGGGCTGGTAGGCACGCGTCCGATCCGACGGGCAGCCCGGGCCGCGATGCGCACGTCGGGCTGCTCGCCTCGGCGGGCAGGCAGGGAAATACCGCGATGAGGATCGGCGTCCTCGCGGTCCAGGGTGCGTTCGTCGAGCACGTCCGCATCCTCCGCGCGATCGGCGTGGAGGCCGTCGAGGTGCGTCTCCCGGGCCAGCTCGCCGGGCTCCGTGGCCTCGTCCTGCCGGGCGGCGAGAGCACCGCGATGCGTCTCCTCATCGACCGCTGGGAGCTTCGCCGGCCGATCCTCGCCCTCGCCCGGAGCGGAGCGCCCATCCTGGGGACCTGTGCCGGGATGATCCTGCTGGCGAAGGAGATCGTCGGTGGCGAGGAGCCGGTGTTCCCGCTCCTCGACGTCGCCGTGAGGCGCAATGCATTCGGACGCCAGCTCGAATCGTTCGAGGCGGAGGTCGACGTCCCCATGCTTGGGGCGGCGCCCGTCCACGGGGTGTTCATCCGTGCCCCGGTCTTCGAGCGCGTCGGGCCCGGCGTGGACGTCCTCGCCCGGCTCGACGACGGCCGGATCGTCGCCGTCCGCGAGCGCAACGTCATCGCGACCGCCTTCCATCCGGAGCTCGCCGGGGAGACGCGCTTCCATCGTCTCGTCGCCACGATGGCAGCCGATCTCGACCACCTCGGCGAGGGCTCGGTCCGCCGACCGCACCCCACGCGCCGACAGGGAGTCACGCCGTGAGCGCACGCCCGGGGAAGGTCAGGGCGGCTCGCATCACCGACCTCGCGGCGCTCGGCGAGCTCTCCCGGCTCTCGCAACGTGAGGGCCCGGAAGCCCGCTCGCTCGGGCTGCCGATCGCAGGGCCGCCGATCGGCGTCTTCAGCCTCTTCCGGTTCCCGCTCGGCGCGTTCACGCCGCACGACCTGCTCTACGTGTACGAGGAGGACGGTCACATCGGCGGGCTCCTCCGCGTGGAGCGCGACCCCGCGCGTGACGAGTGGACGATCGTCGAGCTCGACGCCGTCGGGGCGGGAGACGCCGGCGACATCCGCTTCCGCCTCGTCCAGGGACTGCTTCGGGACGCGGCGCGCCGGGGTGCCGCGCGCCTCCACGTCGCGTGCGCGGATGCCGACGGCAACGTGCCGCTGTTCATGCAGGCGGGGTTCGCGCGGTACGGGGAGGAGGTCATCCTCTTCCGGCCGGCCGACGCGGAGCCCATCCCGGCGCTGACCGACCTCGAGATGCGGGCGGCGCGGATCCGGCCGGCGCTGCCGACCGACCCGGTGGCCCTCTTCCGCCTCCACCAGGCCGTCACGCCCGGGCCGGTCGCGCGGCTCGAGATGCTCCGGATCAGCGACTGGGACCGCGGGAGCGGGGGGCGCGTCCCGCGCTCGAGCCTCGCGCCGGTCCTCCGCTTCGCCGACGTCGAGGCGTTCGTGCAGGAGACGGCAGGCGGTGGTCCCGACGGGACCCAGCTCGACGGGCTCGTGCAGGTCGGCGTCGCGAAGGAAGACCAGCCCCACTACCTCAAGGCCTGCTTCCGCCCCGACGTCGACGCGACCGCGCTCGTTCGCTTCGGCCTCGGCATCATCGCGGCACGGACGGAGAAGGGCAGCGGGCACAGGCACGAGCACGGCGTCATGACACCCGTGCGAACGTACGAGTCGCCGCTCGAGCACCGGTTCGAGGAGGCAGGCTTCGATGTCGTCGCGACGGTGACCCTCCTCGTCAAGGAGACCCTCGTCCGCGTCGCCGAGCCGGCGCTCGTGCCGGCGATCGGCTGAAGGAGGCACATGCTGGACCGCACCCCCGGCGAGCGAGAGGCGGTCGATGCCCTCGACGTCCTGCTCGCGGCGCTGCCCCCGGAGATCATCGTCGCCGTCCATGCCCTGCCCGACAGCGACCTGCTCATCGAGGTCGTCATGGACCTCGGGCGGGTGCCGGAGGCGCGATACCCGGACAGCGAGGTCGCCCTGCTCGGCCGCGAGATCACCGAGGCGGACATCGCGTACGTCGTCGATCACATCGGCTCGTTCGGGGACGACAACCGGGCGGGGATCGAGCGGACGCTCCACCGGATCAGCGCGATCCGGAACCGGGCCGGGAAGATCGTCGGCCTCACGTGCCGCGTCGGGCGCGCGGTCTACGGGACGATCGAGATCATCAAGGACTTCATCGAGTCCGGGAAGTCGATCCTCATCATGGGCCGCCCCGGGATCGGGAAGACGACGATGCTCCGCGAGGCGGCGCGCGTGCTCGCCGACGACCTCGGCAAGCGGGTCGTCGTCGTCGACACGAGCAACGAGATCGCCGGCGACGGCGACATCCCGCACCCGGCGATCGGGAAGGCGCGCCGGATGCAGGTCCGGACGCCGGCGCTCCAGCACGAGGTGATGATCGAGGCGGTCGAGAATCACATGCCGCAGGTCATCGTCATCGACGAGATCGGCACCGAGCTCGACGCGTCCGCCGCGCGGACGATCGCCGAGCGCGGCGTCCAGCTCATCGGGACGGCGCACGGGAACAACCTCGACAACCTCATGCTCAACCCGACCCTCTCCGACCTCATCGGCGGGATCCAGAGCGTCACCCTCGGCGACGAGGAGGCACGGCGCCGGCGGTCCCAGAAGAGCGTCCTCGAGCGCAAGGCGCCGCCGACGTTCGACGTCATCGTCGAGATCCAGGACCGCGACCGGGTCATGGTCCATCCCGAGGTGGCGGACACGATCGACGGGCTCCTCCGCGGCGACCCCATCGCCCCGGAGCTCCGCTGGCGCGACGAGGGCGGCGTCCATCGCTCCCAGGCACGGCCGCGGCCCTCCCCGCGGGAGCAGCTCGGCGGCGACCGGTTCGCGGGGCTCGTCGGCGCAGGGTCAGGGTGGCGCACCGAGCCCGGCTGGCGCGGCGATGCGAGCGGCCGCTCCCCCGTGCCAGCGTGGGACGCCGACGGCCGCGGCGTCCGGTCCGCGTTCCGGCCGGGCCAGGCCGCCGGATGGCGGACGCCGCGCGGGGGCGCATCCGGCGGCGGCCGGCCGGGGACGCCGGGACGGGTCATGCCCGGCGAGCGGATCGCCCAGCTCGACGAGGGCCCCGACGCCGGTCCATGGCCCGCGTTCGCGTCGCGGAGCGGCGACGGCCCGTTCGTGGTGGGCGAGATCGCCGACCGGGGCCCGCTCGAGCGCGGCACGATCCTGCCCGTCCCCGAGCCGCGTGTCCGCGATGCGCGCGAGATCGAGCGCCAGCGGGAGTGGCGCGCGTCGGCGGCCAGCGCGATCGACACCCTCCGAGCCGAGGACGGCCGGGCCCCCGCGAACCTCGTGGGGATGCCCGCCGGCGATGACGCCCTCACCGCGGATGACGAGGCGCTTGCCGACCGCGCCGCCGCGTCGGCGCGCGACGAAGCCGGAGACACCGTGCGCCCGGCCCGCGGCATGGAGGCGTCGAGCATCCTCCCGACGATCCGCGTCCTCCCCTACGGCATCAGCCGGAAGCGGCTCGAGCAGGCGGTCCGCGAGCTCCAGCTGCCGGTCATCGTCGCGCGCGACATCGACGAGGCGGACGTGGTCATGACGCTCCGCAGCGAGTACCGCCAGAAGACCGGTGCGCTGCGCGAGGCCGAGACGCGAGCGATCCCGATCTACGTCCTCAAGACCAACACGATCGTCCAGATGCAGGCGAGCCTCACGTCCGTCTTCGCGCTCGAGGTGGACCCGCGCGAGGCGGCGCTCCACGAGACCGAGGAGGCGATCGGGATCGTCCTGCGCGACGCGGAGGCCGTGGAGCTGTCGCCGCAAAACGCATATGTCCGGCGGCTCCAGCACCAGATGGCGGAGCGCGCGAACCTCGTGAGCCGGTCGCGCGGCCGCGAGCCGTATCGGCGGGTCCGGCTCTACCCGGACGAGGCGCGGACCTGGCGGTGACGCACCCGGGCCGCGTTGGCCTCGTTCGGCACGGCCGCGCCATGCGGGTCGCCGCCGGAGGGCCAGCCCGTTTCGCCAATCCAGACCGGCTTGTTCCCGGAGACGGACTTCATTTGGGAGTAAGCTTGGTGC